>VFJJ01000167.1 GCA_009886115.1 Actinomycetota bacterium | reverse complement strand
TGTCGCCGTGTCGGAGCCGGAGGCTCGCCGCACGTTCCCAGGCATGGGTGAACCGGTGGACCCGGTCGAGCTCGATCGCCCCGTGCGTGTCGACGAGCGCGTCGAACATGCCGGAACGCCCGACCGCGGAGAACTGCAGCGGGTCACCAACGAGCACGACCCGCCACTGATGCGCATCGGCCAACACGGCGAGCTCGGCGAGCTTCGGGGTCGAGATCGTGCCGGCCTCGTCGACGATCACCGTCGCCCCGGCTGGCAGCACGTAGTCAGCAGACGGGCCGTGGGGCTTGTGGTGCTCGTAGAGGAGCTTGTCGATCGTGTCCGCTGCGACGCCCGTCTCGACGGCAAGGACATCCGCAGCGACCGCCGAAGACGTGACCCCGAACACCGGCCGTTGCTCGGCGTGGAGCAGGGCGACGGCGGGTTGGAGAGCGGTCGTCTTACCGGTCCCGGCCGGGCCGACCACGATCACCAACGACCTGTCCCCCGCCACTGCCGCGGCGGTCTGGGCCTGACCGCCCGACAGGTCGACACGGGATCGGTCAGGAGCGTCCCACCGGTCGGCGCCTTCCCGGGCGAGGCGGGCGGTGGCCCAGTCGAGGATCGCGTGTTCCTGGTTGAGGATCGCAGTGGTGGTGAATGCCCGGTCGAGGACCGATTCGGTGACCGGCCGACGATCCCGACGCAGCCGTACGCCGGTGGGGACGGGCCGGGAGATGTCGAGCATCTGCTCGGCGGCGATCGTGGTGGCGGTCTGGTCGAGCCAGGCCACCAAGTCCTTGGCGTGATCAGTGATGGTTGTCGGGATGAGACCGGCGAGCTCCCGGACGATCTCGGCGGGCCGCCATGTCGATTGCCGCTCTGTCAAGGCCTCGACCGTCGAGTCGACCAACTGGCCGACGACCCGAGGGGTCAGGTCCACGACCGCCCTGACATCGGCGGTGACCCTGTCACGGACGGCGTTCACGAGCTCGGCCGGGTCGATCCCGAGATGCTCGATCTGGGAACGCCACTTCTCGTGCAGCACGGCGGAGTCGACCTCGTGAGCCTTGCCGGGACGGCTGTCGAGGACGGCTTCTCGTTCGAGCTGCCAGCGTTCGCGCACGGTCGGCAGTCGACCCATGGTTGATTCGAACCGGTCGATCTTCACCTCGATCCGGTCGGCGATGTCGGCGGTCCGGGACGAGAACTCCTCCAGGACCCGGCGGGACATCCCGGCGATCTCCGCGATTCCATGCTCCGGCGGTTCCCAGGCGACGCCGAGGCGGCGGGTCAACTCGGCCCGGAGGCCGGCGTGGTAGATGGCCGACAAGGTCCGTTGATCGACCTTGAGCGACCTCGCGTCCAACGCCAGCCAGCGGCCGTCGTCGGCCAGGACCCGGTTGGCGATCACCACATGGGTGTGCAACTGCGGATCGAGCGCCCGGCTCGTGTGCTGACGGAACGCCGCCACGATGATCCCGTCCGCATCGACCACCGCGACCTCCCCGCCAATCCGGTACCGCGTGTGCGCGTGCGCTTCGATCCAGCCGACCATCGCCGCCACCGCTGCGTCGTGCGCCCCGAGAACCTCGGCCCGGACCTCGGGTGCCCCGACGGCGAACAGGACAGAAACAGACTTCGGGGCTGACGCGGTCACATCGAACCCGCGCACCGAGGTCTCGCCGTAGACGCGACCCAACTGGACGGCCGGGCCGGACGGAGTAACACCATCGATCACCCGCAGGAACTCGGGCGCACCTACCGGACCCCGTAACCCCAACCGTTCCGCCCCGTGACCGTGCCAACGACCGGACGGTTCGCTTGTGGCGTCGAGGTAGTAGTTCGGGAGTTGCTCGACGTAATAGGCCCCGGCTGTCAGGCCCTTCAACGTGGTGACCCGGGCCGTCATTGACACCTCCCGCTCGCGGGTGTGCACCCGTCTGTCGGCCTTGGGGTTGACGTCGGTGGGGTCATGCTGAGGCGGGCTGGTCGGGGTCGAGGAGCGAGTACTGAGTGCTGGGGACGGAGGATCGGCGAGGTCGGGGGCGCGGTTGGGAGGTCGCAGGGTCGAGTGCAGGCGCGGGCGGAACGGCGGGAACAGCGGCAAGCGGCGCAGGGACCGCGTCGAGGAAACGAGCCAGCTGCCGCTTGGGAACGAGGAGCCGCCGGCCGAGCTGCACCACCGGGAGGCCTTCGCGGCCTCCGGTCGCGAGCCATCGGCGGGCCTGGTCGTAGGCCAAGCTCCGGCCGATCCTCAGGAACTCTGCCGCCTCCGACACGGTCAAGAGGTCGGGTAGCTCGTCAATGCTCATCGTCCACCGTCCGCTCGCCGACCACAGGAGTCCCGGCCGAACCGACCTTCAGCTCACCCGGGTTCGGCGAACGGTACACCGTCTACAGACTCAATAATTAGCGAGCTCGGTTGTTAGCGGTGTGAGTCAGTATGTAGTAGTGCTGTACGGATGGCAGCGGACACTGGCGGACAGGAAGAGATTCGAAGAAATGAGATGGACCGAGATCACTCCGCGCCAGCGGAACGCATCCAGTGCACCCGAGGAGCAGAGTCGATCGCAGGGTCAGCGGGGCATCGGGCGGACGCGAACGGGTTACTCCGCAACACGCGAGGGCACGACCCGAGCTCGTCAGATACGAACACCGACTCGCCGACCGCGCAGGTGGCAGGGTCAGCTCGACGACGGCTCGTTGACCCAGCTCGTGGTCACGGCGGTGCCGCGCTCAATCGGGCGTTTTCGGGGGATCCTGTACGAGCGCGATCATCGAGGTGGCGATGGCCGCCGGGTTCTCGTTTCCCCCTGCGGCCCGAACGAGCGCAGGGATCAGGCCACCGATCTCGGTGGTCAGAGCGCCCGGTATGTCCCCGCCATGGAACGGTTGGCCAGGGCGTACGATGGCGGGCGTGCGCCGCGCTGCCCAGAACCACGATGACGCCCCGCACGGGACATCACAGCTGCCGGGGAACCTGACTCAGGAGCAGCTCGTCGCGGCCCCCGTACTGGTGTCGATCGACTCGCTCGTGATCGACGAGCTCTCCCAGGACGAGGACGTCGCGTTCGCCGCAGCGCTCGGTTCGTGAGAATCGAATCGTCGGTAGACACCGGCATCTTCCACACATCGCTCAGCCGGCGTCGCCGTCTCCAGTTCGATGCCCAGGTGCAGCGGATGGCCAGGAACGAGATCCTCCTCGCTGCTTTCACGGTCAGCGAGCTCCGCTGCGGCGCGCTTGCGGCCGAATGGGGACTCTGCGGCGTCAACGTCTCGAGGATGCGATCGCGTTCACGACCGTCATTCCCCTCGCCGACACTCTGCTGACCGGGCTGCAGAACTGCGCGTCGCCTGCCGGCGCGCTGGTCATCCGCTCGCGGATCGCGCGCACGCCAACGACCTGTGGATCGCGGCGTCAGCGATCCACATCGGGGCACCGCTCCTCACCGCCGACACGGTCTTCGCCAACACGCCAGGACTCGCACTGATCTCGGAGCTTGTCGACCCCTGACCGCCAGCTCTGGCTCCGTTGGTCATCCGGAGGGGGCGCGCCTCCCGCGGCAGCGGTCAGCCGGTGAGCGGCCTTGGGAGGGTCTTCTCGGTTTCGGCGGGGCCTGCTTCCGGAGGATCGAGACGATGGGAGGGTTCTGATGCGGCCTCGTCGAGGAGGGTGCCGAGGAGACGGGCGGCGTCGTGGTCGGTCGCCTCCACGAAGTGCGAGTAGACCGACAGCGTTGTCGCGGCACTGGCGTGGCCCAGACGACCCGAGACGGTACGCACCGGCACGCCTCCGGCGATCAGCCTGGTGGCCACGTAGTGGCGAAGATCGTGCAGTCGTACTTCGTCGAGGCCGAGGCGATCGCACAGGCGACGGAACCGGCGCGAGACCGCATGGGGGTTGAGCGGTACCGAGCCGTCGACCGCCTCCGAGAACACGTAGGCGTTGGCCGAGTAGCCGACCCCCGCGAGTTCGGCCCGAGCGATGCACCGGTCGTGGTGCTCGGCGAGAAGCTGGAGCGAGGTGGGGTCGATGGCCACCCGCCGGGCCTGATGGGTCTTGGTGTCCTTCTCGATCAGCCCGGTGTCGCCTTCGACGACGCTCCGATCGACGAGCAGCGAGCGCGCCGCCGGGTCGATCCGCGACCACCGCAGCCCACAGAGCTCACCCCGGCGTGCGCCGGTCGTGGCGGCCAGGCGCACGAATAGGGCGAACTCCTCGTCGCTCTCGGCGGCCGCACTCAGCAGCCGGGTCACATCGACCGGCGCCGGGGGTTGTACGTCCGGTCGTCCGAGCTTCGGTGGCGTCGAGTTCGTCGCGGGGTTCACTCCGAGCCAACTCCAGCGCACGGCCTGCTCGAGGGCCCGGTGGACGATGTTGTGTACCCGCCTGACGGTCCGCGGTGCGAGGGGCTGGCCCGTTGTCCCGCCGCGCTCGCGCAGCTGGGTGTAGAACCGGTCGAGCGCGGCCGTGGTGAGCTTGTTCAGGGGCCGCGACGCCAGTGCGGGCCGGATGTACATCCGGGCGTAGTCATGGTTCACCTTCCGGGTGGATGGCGACCAGTCGGGCGCTGACAGCTCCAGCCACCGGTCGAGCAGGTGGCCGAACGTGGCGTCGTGAGCGACCGCCACTCCCTGGCCCACGTCGACGAGCAACTGGGCCAGCGCCCGGTCGGCGTCGCGCTTGGAGCCGTGGATCGTGCGAGACACCGTGCGGCGCCGACCGTCGAGGGCGTCACGGGGTGCCTCGACGATGATCTGCCATGACGAGCCGCGCTTGCGCACGTGACCACGCATGGTTGACAACCGTAGCCGGTTGACAGATCCGTTGACAACGGACACTCAACCGACCGATACAACACACCTGCACGAGCCTGACATCGGCTCTGACCTGCGGTGATTCCGGTGGAGGTGAACGGACTCGAACCGTCGACCCCTACGTTGCGAACGTAGTGCTCTACCGACTGAGCTACACCCCCGGGAGGGCTCGCATATTACCACCCACCCCATCGGGGCCCGGTACGAACACGCCCATCATGGACGCCGACGAGAAGGCGGCGTCAACCGAGAAGCAGCGTGAACGAGAAGCGGCGTCAACGAGAAGCGGCGTCAACGAGAAGCGGAACGCACGAGCTCGAGTCGACGATCGGCATCGTCGGCGAGGTCAGAAGCCGGATCGAAGCGTTGCGCGGTGTCGAGCGAGCGGGGCGGGGTCAACGTGAGGGTGCGGATGGCCGCCACGTTGCGCCGACGGACCAGCGCCACGAGGAACACGGCCAGCATGGCGTCGGCCGCCACGTGGAGGGTCCAGAGCCGGAGATCGCTCGTGGCCACGGCAGCCGCGAAGCTGACACCGACGACCACGAGCAGCCCGATGAGGACGTCGCGTCGGCGGCGGGCCGCCGGAGACATCGACGACGCCGGGGACATGCGGGGCAGCCGTGCGGCGGGGGCGAGCCGGCCCGGGAACGGAGAACCGATGGGGCTCAGCGTCCGAGGGCGGCGCAGCATCGCTGGAGAGGCCGGGCGCAACGTCTTCGTACCCTTCACGGTGCGGGTGCGCCGGAGGATGTCGAGATGCCGGTTGAAGTCGCTGATCGAGTCGCCGGGACGGCCCTGCGCCCGGCTCTTCAAAGCGGGGGGCAGCAGCACGGCCGCCCAGACTCCAACGAGGATCAGAAGGATCAACTTCTGCACGCTGCGCGTCTACTCCTCAACTCGGCGATAGTACTGGTGCACGGGCCACGACTGGTGGATGCCCGGCGATCTTCGACGAAGGTTTAACGCTCGACCACGCCGAGTGTCAAGTCAGACGTTCCCGAACCCAATGTCTTCACGCTGTGTGGTCGCGGGATCACTCACGCAGCGGGGTCGGCGTCACACCGGGCCATCGACCACTTTGCGGCGGAAGACGCCACTGCGACCGCCGGCCTTCTCCCACAACGTGAGCTCGCCGATCGTCATCTCTCGATCGACCGACTTGCACATGTCGTAGATGGTCAAGGCCGCGATGGAGCAGGCCGTGAGGGCCTCCATCTCGACACCGGTTCGATCGACGGTCTCCACCGACGCCTCGATCTCGATGTAGGTCTCCTCGAGCGCGAAGTTGACCGAGACCGCGCCGACGAGCAGCGGATGGCACAACGGCAGGAGATGCGGGGTGAGCTTCGCCGCCTGGATGCCGGCGACCCTCGCCACCGCCAACACGTCGCCCTTGCTGATCGCGCCCGAGGCGATCCGTTGCGCCGTGTCGGGCTGCATGAAGACCTTGCAACGGGCCACCGCCCGACGGTGGGTGGGCTCCTTGGGCGTCACGTCGACCATCCGGGCACGCCCGAGCGGATCGAGATGCGTGAACTCACTAGGCATCCGCAAAGTCTACCCGGCACGCAAGCGCGCTTCGGACGCCGCGACACGTGCGCCTCGTTCGGCGCGATCGGCCCGAACGAGATGCGGCCGAGGTGCTGCCAGAGCAGGCGACCGCGTACCCTCCTCACCATGAGCCCGTCGATCCCCATCCCGCTGATCGATCCGTTCCAGCGCCGAGTCAAGGATCTGCGCCTCTCGGTCACCGACCGGTGCAACTTCCGGTGCGTGTACTGCATGCCCGAAGAGGGCATGAAGTGGCTGCCCCGCGAGGAGCTCCTCAGCTTCGAGGAGCTGACCCGGATCGCCCGGGTGTGCGTTGCGCACTTCGGTTTCGAGGGCATCCGCATCACGGGCGGGGAGCCCACGGTGCGAGCCCACCTGCCGGTGCTCGTCGGGATGCTCAGCCAACTCGGCGCCGACCTGGCGATGACGTCCAACGGTGTCAAGCTCCCCGAGATGGTCGACGATCTGGCCCGGGCCGGGCTGCGCCGCATCAACATCTCGCTCGACACGTTGCGGCCCGACACCTTCTTGGCCCTCACCCGTCGCGCCGAGCTACCCCGGGTGATCGCCGGGATCGACGCTTCCCTGGCGGCCGGGTTGAGCCCGGTGAAGATCAACGCCGTCGTGATGCGCGGCATCAACGACGAGGAGGTCGTCGACCTGGCCGCGTTCGGACGCGACCGTGGCGTCGAGCTCCGGTTCATCGAGTTCATGCCCCTCGACGCCAGCGGCGAATGGACCCGCGAGCAGGTGGTGTCGCAACAGGAGATCGTCGACCGGATCTCGGCCGTGTTCCCGCTCGTTCCCCGCCATCGGCCCGGCGCCGGTCACCAGGAGCCGGCCGAGCTCTTCGACTACGAGGACGGGCGGGGCGCGATCGGCGTCATTCCCAGCGTCACCAACCCCTTCTGCGGCAACTGCGACCGCGTCCGCGTCACCGCCGAAGGCCAGTTCCGCACCTGCTTGTTCTCGATCGACGAGTTCGACCTACGGACTGTGATGCGCACGGGCGGCACCGACGACGACCTCGCAGCCGAGATCAGCCGAGCAGTTGGAACCAAGTGGGCCGGACATTCCATCGGCCAGGTGAACTTCATCCGCCCCAAGCGTTCGATGAGCCAGATCGGCGGCTGACCCCCGGCCGCAGTCAGCAGTCGTCGTGGGGCGCGTCGTTGTCGATGCCCAGGGGTGAGCCGTAGCGCAGCGGGCCGGCCAAGCCTTCGGGGAGGTCGAGAAGCATCACCATGACGTCGTCGCCCTCGGCCACGCCCGGGCCGTCGGGGAGCAGGGCCAGCCCGTTGGCCAGGGCCATGGCCGAGAGCACGTTCGACACCTGCTCGCCGCTGCGCCGGGCCACGAAACGGCCATCCGTCGCCGAGCACTCGACGTGGACCCGGTCGAGGTGCAGCTTCCCGTCCGAGCGGCGACCCATGGCCGAGCCGGCAACTGCCCGTACGACCGGTCGCGCCGGACGATCGTCGCCCAGCATCCACCGCAACGCGGGACGGGCGAAGAGCTCGAAGCTCACGTGCGACGACACGGGGTTGCCAGGCAGGCCGAACACCGGCACCCGGCGCGCCCCGCACAGGCCGAACGCGAACGGCTTCGACGGCTTGATCGCGACCTGGAACCACGACATCTCGCCGAGCCGGTCGAGCACCGCCTTCATGAAGTCGAAATCACCGACCGACACGCCGCCCGTCGACACCATTGCATCGCAGGTGGCCAGGCCCCGCTCGACGACCGCGGCGATGGCGTCCTCGGTGTCTGGCGCCCAGCCCAGGTCGACGGGCTCGCACCCGGCCAGGACCACCAGCCCGAGCAGCATCGGGCGATTGGAGTCGCGGATACGACCGGGCGCGAGCGGTCCGGAGTCGACGGGCACGAGCTCGTCGCCCGTCGAGAGCACGCCGACCCTCGGGCGGGGCCTGACCACCACCGTTGCCTGGCCGAGCGACGCGATCACGCCGAGATGGGCGCCGCCGAGCACCGTGCCGGCATCGAAGACGGTGTGCCCCGCCGCAACGTCGCCACCGACCTTCCGAACGTGGTCGCCGGCCCGGGCGGGCCGCGAGATCAGCACCGAGCGATCGCCGTCCCTGGCCGAGTGCTCGACCATCACGATGGCGTCGGCGCCTTCGGGGGTGGGCGCCCCGGTCATGATCCGGATGGCCTGGCCGGGACCGACCGCCACCGAGGGCGCCCGTCCGGCCGGCAGCTCGTCGACCACGGTGAGGGTGACGGGAGCATCGGTCGTGGCCCGAGCGGTGTCGACCGAGCGCACGGCGTACCCGTCCATGGCCGAGTTGGCGAAGGGGGGAACCGCCTCGGTGGCCACCACCGGCACTGCGAGCACCAGGCCCAAGGCCCCGGCAAGCGGCACCTCGACCGGCTCGCGTCGGCTGACCCGGTCGAAGACGAACTGCTGCACCTCGGGCAACGGGATCATTGCCGTGATGCTATTTCCGCCCGGACCTCAGCCGTCGCCCGGACCTGGCCCCACTCGGCGCCCTGGCCCCGCGCCGCCGCGCTCCAGTGCGCCGCGAGCCGCGAGCCGCGAGCCGAGAAGACTGGGGCACGGGTCAGGTGGTGGGCAGGAGACCTCGGGTGCGGAGGATGTCGACGAGGATGTCGGCGAACTCGTCCTTCAGATCGGGTCGGTCGAGCGCGATGTCGACGGTGGCCCGGAGGTAGTCGATCTTCTTGCCGATGTCGTAGCGACCCTCGGTGAACACCAGGCCGTACACCGTCTGCGACTTGAGGAGCAGGCCGATGGCGTCGGTGAGCTGCAGCTCGCCGTTCGCGCCCGGGGTGATGCGGTCGAGGGCTTCGAAGATCTCCGGCGTGAACAGGTACCGCCCGATCACGGCCAGGTTCGACGGGGCGTCGTCCTTCTTGGGCTTCTCGACGATCGACTTCACCTGCACGAGATCGCCCTCGACCCATTCGGGCTCGACACACCCGTACGACGAGATGTCGTCGGGAGACACTTCCATGAGAGCGACCACCGACCGTCCGTACCGGTCGTGCACGTCGAGCATCCGCCGGAGCAGCGCGGCGTCGTCGACCATGATGTCGTCGCCCAGCATCACGGCGAAGGGCTCGTTGCCAACGTGCTCGCGGGCGATGCCGACGGCATGACCCAGGCCGAGCGGATCGCCTTGACGGCGATAGTGGATCTCGGCGATCTCGGTCGACATGCGGACCTCGCGCAGCAGGTCGTGCTTGCCGTCCTTCTCGAGGTAGTGCTCGAGCTCGAAGTTGCGATCGAAGTGGTCCTCGATGGCCCGCTTGCCCCGGCCGGTCACGATCAAGATGTCGGTCAGCCCGGCCGTCACCGCCTCCTCCACCACGTACTGGATGGTCGGCTTGTCGACGATCGGGAGCATCTCCTTGGGCTGGCTCTTGGTCGCGGGGAGAAATCGCGTCCCGAGCCCCGCGGCCGGGATCACCGCCTTACGAACACTGGTCGTCATGGTCGAAACTCTAGGTGGCTGGTGTGACCTCCTGAACAGCCCATGCCTCAATTCTGCCGGGGTTCACCGAGACGGAGCTCGTCCCCCCGAATCAACCGGGCCAGGTTCTTGGCGTGCCGGGCGACGATCAGCACGGCGATGGCCGTCAGGACGGCGATCTCCCATGCAGCCCGATCGTCGATCGACCAGGCGAGGACGGGGAGCGCCAACGCACACACGAGCGACGCCACCGACGCCAGCTTGAGGACCTTGCCCATCAGCACCCACGCCGCCATCAGCCCCGCGGCGATCAATGGGTGCAGCACGAGCATCATCCCGGCCGCCGTCGCCACGCCCCGGCCGCCCTTGAAGCGCCGGGTGACGGGGAAGACGTGGCCGAGGATGGCCGCCACCCCGAGGAGGTAGCCCCCGGCTCGACCTTCGAAGACGAGGCCCGCTCCAGCGGCGATCGCTCCCTTCGCCGCGTCGCCGGTGAACGCCAGCAGGCCCCAGCGCGGCCCCAGCAGACGAGCGACGTTCGAGGCCCCCGGGTTGCCCGATCCCTCGGCCGTGACGTCGCGACCGTGCGCTCGCATGATGAGGTGCGCGGTCGGGAACGTTCCTGCCAGATAAGCCGGCAGGGCGCACACGGCGATCCAGAGCATGGTCGCCAGCGTACTTTCCGGCCCGACACCGCCCCTGCTAGCAGTCGCGGGTCGCGAGTGCTAGAATTCGAGAATCCGGCTCCTTCTCTGGTCGAGCCAAACTCCGTGCGAGGATCCACGATGCCCACCTACGAGTACCGCTGCCAGCAATGCAGCGAACGCCTCGAAGTCGTCCAGACGTTCACCGACGCACCGCTCACCGAGTGCCCGTCCTGTCAGGGCCAGCTCAAGAAGGTGTTCGGGGCCGTGGGCGTGGTGCTCAAGGGCTCTGGCTTCTACCGCACAGACAACCGCAGCTCGAGCGGCTCTCGCTCGGGCGGGAGCGATTCGGGCTCGAGCTCGGGTGAGTCCACGTCGCCGGCCTCGGGCGGGTCCTCGTCATCCGACTCGACGTCGAAATCGTCCGAATCGAAGTCGGGGTCCGAGTCGAAATCAGGGTCGGGGTCGAAGTCAGGGCCGGGCGAGTCGAAATCAGGGTCGGGCTCTTCGGGCTCTTCGGGCGAGTCGACGTCGAAGTCGGGCTCGAGCGAGCGGAGCTCGAAGTCGAGCACACCCGCCTCAACGCCCGCCTGACGACATCGACCTCGACGCTCGAGATCTCGACCGTGCTTCCCGATCGACCTCGCCAGTCATCGAGATGACCGCCGTCGGCGCCGAGATCGGGATCTTCGGCGGCTCGGGGTTCTATTCCTTTCTCGCCGACGTCGAGACCCACGATGTCGACACGCCGTACGGCCGACCGTCGGGGCCGGTCTCGGTGGGCACGATCGGCGATCGGCGGGTGGCCTTCCTCCCCCGCCACGGCCCGCACCACGAGTTCCCGCCCCACCGGGTGAACTTCCGGGCCAACGTGTGGGCCTTCCGAGCCCTCGGCGTGGGAGCCGTCATCGGACCGTGTGCCGCCGGCTCGTTGCAGCTGCATGTGAAGCCGGGCGAGATTGTGGTCCTCGACCAGCTCGTCGACCGCACCGGGGGCCGGGTCGACACGTACTTCGACGGACCGGGGCCCGTCCACGTGTCGTTCGCCGACCCGTACGACCCGGAGCTGGGTCGTCTCGCCGTCGAGGCCGCACGGGCCGAGGGCATCGTGGTTCACGAGCGGGGCACCGTCGTGGTGATCTCGGGACCGCGCTTTTCCACCCGAGCCGAGTCGCGGTGGTTCAGCGGCCTGGGCTGGGAAGCAGTCAACATGACCCAGTACCCCGAGGCCTACCTCGCTCGTGAGCTCGGGATGCGCTACTGCGGGGTGGCGCTGATCACCGACTACGACGCCGGTGTCGACGGGACCGACGGGATCGAGCCGGTCACCCAGGCCGAGGTGTTCGCCGTCTTCGAGGCCAACATCGAGCGCCTCCGGGGAATGTTGTCCCGACTCGTGCCATTGATCCCCCCCACGCTGTGCCGACCCGCCGAGCCCGCTGGACCCCTGCCGATCTAGTCTTGCCCCGGCGACCGTGGGCGTGGTCGCTGTGCGTCCCAGGGCTGCTCGCACGAAGCACGCCGCCAGGCCTCGCATCTTCCTCCCGTTCTGTGTTCCAGCGCACCCTCCGAGGGCGCGCTCGTGCTCGGGGGAGTGCCATGCGTTCGTCGCCGTTTCGGCTCGACACGAGTGACCGTATCCGGACCCAGCGCGGCATCCAACGCCGCGCCCATCGGCGCACCCATCGCCGGGGCCGCGGCCTCGGGCGGCGCCGCATGTCCGTGCCCACCATCGCCTGGTGGACCGTTGCGGTGCTCGCTGGTGGGCTCCTCGTCGAGCGGGTCGCGTCCGACCTGGCCGAGTTGAGCCGTCGAGCGCGCGCCGGCGGTCCGCCCATCGAGGTCGTGGTGGCCCGCGTCGACCTCGAGCTCGGGGCCCCGGTCGCCGCGACCGACGTGACGACCGTCCACGTGCCGAGCGATCTCGTGCCGACCGACGCCGTCGCAAGGCTCGATCGGGCCGTGGGTACGGTCACCGCGTTCGCCGTCCTCGCCGACACCGTGCTCACGGCTCGACATCTCGTCGACGCCGAGCGATCGGGTTCGGCGGCTATCGTGGGCCCTGATCAGCGTCTCGTGAGGGTGGTCGTGGAAGGTGGCGTGCAGCCGGAAGCGGGCGATGTCATCGACCTGCTCGCGCCGCAGGCCTCAGGCGACGAGCTCGGTGGGGGCGACGAAACGCCACGGGCGGCCCGCGTGATCTTGCGGGGGGCGGTGGTCGTGGCGATCGACGACCTTCCGGACGCGACACAATGGGACACCGGAGCCGAACGTCGGGGTGTCAGCCTGTTGACCAGCCCCGCCGAGGCTGCTCGCTTGGTGGGCGCGGCGTCGGCGCAGCCGCTCGTGGCCATCCTCGCGCCTCCCGAGTCAGCTCGGGAGTCCCGGTAGACGTTCAAGACCACGCAGTTTCGCACCGAGGTACACAGCCTCGACTCCTGTCGCGAGGCATTCATGGCTGAGAACGAAGCATTCGACGACATCCACGGATCCGACATCGCCATCGTCGGCATGGCGGGGCGCTTCCCCGGAGCGCCCGACGTCGAGGCGCTGTGGCAGGCCGTGGTGGCCGGGCGCGACTGCCTGAGCCGGGTCCACGATGCCGATCTCGAGCAGCTCGGCGTGCCCCGGGAGGTCTACGGGGCTCCCGAGTACGTCCGCCGCGGCGGTTTCCTCGACGACGTCGAGTGCTTCGACGCACCGTTCTTCGGCTTCGGGCCTCGCGACGCCTCGATCATGGACCCCCAGCACCGGCACTTCCTCGAGACGGCCTGGACGGCGCTCGAGAGCGCCGGGCATCCGCCCTCCCGGTTCGACGGGCCCATCGGCGTCTTCGCCGGCTCGGGCATGAACACCTACCTGATGCACAACCTGCTCACGAACCCGCAGCTCGTGGCGTCGGTGGGATGGTTCCTGCTCCGGCACACGGGCAACGACAAGGACTTCCTCACCACGCAGGCGTCGTACCTGCTGAACCTGAAGGGTCCGAGCGTCAACATCCAGACTGCCTGCTCGACCTCGCTCGTGGCCATCCATCTCGCGGCGCAGAGCCTGCTCGGCGGGGAGTGCGACCTGGCGCTCGCCGGAGGCGTCACGATCGAGATCCCCCACCGTCAGGGTTACACCTACCAAGACGGAGAGATCCTCGCTCCCGACGGGTACTGCCGCCCCTTCGAGGCCCGCTCTGCAGGCACGGTCCTCACGAGCGGGGTCGGGATCGTGGTGCTGCGCCGGCTGGCCGACGCGCTGCGCGACGGCGACCACGTCCACGCCGTCATCAAGGCCACCGCCGTGAACAATGACGGCTCCGACAAGGTCAGCTTCCTGGCGCCGAGCGTCGACGGTCACGCCAGCGTCGTGGTCGAGGCCCAGGCCGTCGCCGGTGTCGAGCCGGGCACGATCGAGTACGTCGAGGCCCACGGCACCGGGACCAACATCGGCGATCCCATCGAGGTGGCGGCGCTCACCCAGGCGTTCCGGATGGGCACCGACGCCACGGCGTTCTGCCGGCTGGGCTCGACCAAGGCCAACATCGGCCATCTCGACACCGCGGCCGGGGTGGCCAGCGTGATCAAGACCGCGCTGGCGCTCGAACATCGGATCCTGCCTCCGCTCGCCAACTTCGAGGCCCCCAATCCGCTCATCGACTTCCCGTCGACCCCCTTCGTCGTGAGCAGCGAGCCGGCGAAATGGGTGGAAGCGCCCGACCACCCCCGACGGGCCGGGGTGTCGTCGCTCGGGGTGGGCGGAACCAACGCCCACGCGGTGCTCGAGGAGGCCCCCGAGCCGCCCGTCCGTACCGGCGAGGTGCTGCCCACGCAGCTCCTCGTGGTATCGGCCAAGACCGACACTGCGCTCGACGCCTCGACGGCTCGGCTCGCCACCTGGCTGCGAGAGCACCCCGAGGCCGACCTGGCCGACGTGGCCTGGACCCTGCAGATGGGACGCGACAGCTTCGCGCGGCGTCGGACCGTCGCGGCCCGTTCGAGCGCCGAGGCCGTCAACCTGCTCGCGCCGCTCGACCCCCGGCGGGTCGCGACCGCGACCGTGCCGCTCGACGCCACCACGGCGTCGGTGGTGTTCATGTTCCCCGGCGGTGGCGCGCAATACCCGGGGATGGGCGCCGAGCTCTACCACCATCTGCCCGAGTACAGGGCCGGGATCGACGAGTGCCTCAGTCTGCTCGACCCCCTCGTCGAGGGTGGCGCGGCGACCCTGCGGCGCTTGATGTTCCCCGCCGCTGACGTCGACGACATCGGACGGGCCGAGGTGGCGACGACCATCGAGCGGGCCATGTACAGCCTGCCTGCGGTCTTCACAACGAGCTGGGCCACGGCCCGGCTGCTGCGCTCGTGGGGCGTCGAGGCCGACGCCATGACCGGCCACAGCCTCGGCGAGTACGTCGCCGCGTGCCTCGCCGGGGTCATGAGCCTGGGCGACGCCCTGGAGATCGTGATGCTGCGGGCCCGGCTCTTCGAGCGCGTCGCCGGCGACGGCGGGATGCTCGCCGTCCCCCTGCCCGAGCACGAGGTCGCCGGTCTCCTCCCCGAAGGGGTGGCGGTCGCCACGGTCAACGCCCCGTCCCAATGCGTGGTGTCGGGACGGGCCGACGCCATCGCCATCGCCGAGCGCCTCCTCGCCGAGCAGGGCATCGAGGTACGTCGGGTACCGCTGGCCATCGCCCCGCACTCGCCGATGCTCGACCCTGTCCTCGACGAGTTCCGGGCCGGCTTCGCCGCCGTGTCGTTGCTCGCGCCGCAGCGGCCGTTCGTGTCGAACCTCACCGGTACCTGGATCACCGACGAGCAGGCCACCAGCCCCGACTACTGGACGCGCCACCTGCGAGAGACCGTCCGCTTCGCCGACGGCATCGCGACGCTCAGCGCCGACACCCCCCAGCGGGTCTTCGTGGAGGTCGGGCCGGGACACGCCCTCAGCTCGTTCGTGCGCCAGCAACCCAACCCCAGCAGGGCCGTCGTCGCCAGCCTCCGACATCCCGACGACACGATCTCCGACCTCGGTCACACCCTCGGCGCCCTCGGGCGTCTGTGGGCCAGCGGTGTCGACGTCGACTGGACAGCACTGCACTCGGCCCGTCCCGGCCGGCGCGTCCCGCTGCCCACCTACGCCTTCGACCGCCAGCGTCATTGGGTCGAGCCCGGTCGAGTCACCGTCGAGCAGCCCGGCGCCGGCCGATCCGCGAGCTCGACGCCCGCCGCGCTCCGGCGCATCGACGACGTGTCGCAGTGGGGCTGGCGACCGGTGTGGGTCGAGCATCAGCGACCGTCGTCGGCCCGAGACGGCGCACGTCGAACGTCGGGAGCCTCGACGACTGCGTGTGCGACGAGACCCACCTCCTGGTTCGTCGTATCGGCATCCGCCGACGGTCCGCTCGTGAGCGGGCTCGTGGCCGGCCTCTCAGCGACCCTGATCGGTCCGGGCGAGCCATTGCCGCTCGACGCCGACTCGGTCGAGCCCATCGGCGTGGTCGTCGATGCGGCCATCGGCATCGACTCGACCCTGTTCCTGGCCCGCCAGCTCGTCGACGACGACAGCCGGCCGGTGCGCCTGGTCGTGTGCACCGTGGGCGCCCGCTCGGCCGGGGGCACACCCGTCAGCGCGCCTCGCCAGATCATGCCCGCCGCAGCCATCAGGGTCGTACCCCGCGAAGCCCCGTGGATCAGTGTGGTCTCGGTCGATGTCGCAGCGGCCGATCCCGTCGGCTGCCTCGACGAGCTCATTGCCGAGTTCATCGGACCCGCAGAGGGCGCCGAGGTCGCGCTTCGACCCGGGGGCCGCCGTTTCGTCGGAGAGCTCGAGGCCGTCACCCTGGCGCCGACGAGCGCGGCCGAGCCGGGGAGCGAGACCGTCCCGAGCGGCTCGTTCGTCGACGGGCTCCCGCTGCGTGAACGCGGCGTGTACGTCGTCACTGGTGGGCTCGGCGGGATCGGTCTCGTCCTGGCCCGGTGGCTGGCCGAACGCTGCCGTGCCCAGTTGGTGCTGGTGGGTCGACGCGCGCCGGCCGAGGCCGTCGTCGAGGCCCGGGCCCTCGCCGTCGACGGCGCCGCTGTACACGTGAAGGTCGCCGACCTCACCGACGCCGCGGCCGTTCGGGCACTCGTCGACGACGTCGTGGCCACGATCGGCCCGATCAACGGCGTGTTCCACGCGGCCGGCACGCTCGACGACGCCCCGATCGCGTCGACGACACCGGAGCGGATGCACGCCGTGCTGGCCCCCAAGGTCGCGGCCACCGAGCACCTGGCCGAGGCCGTCGATCGCACGCATCTCGACCTGTTCGTCGTCTGCTCCTCGACCAGCGCCCGGCTCGGGCTGCCGGGACAATTCGCGTACGCGGCGGCCAACGCCTTCCTCGATGCCTTCGTCGCATCGCAGGGAGCGCCGTTCGTGGCCGTCGACTGGGGGGTCTGGAACGGCGTGGGCATGGCCGGCCGGACACCCGTCCCGATGGGCGACGACCCCCGGCCGTCGATGCATCCGATGCTCGCCGACGTGGCCCGCACCGGCGAGACGCTCGTGGCCCGGGCGCATCTGTCGCCGGCCACGACCTGGGCCCTCGATGAGCACCGACTGCTCAACGGTCCGCCGGTGCTGCCGGGCACGGCCTACCTCGAGCTCGCCGTGGCTGCGCTGTCCGAACCTGCCGCGACGCTCGAGGCTCAGCCCGGGACCGGCGTGTGGCGACTGTCCGACGTGTGGTTCGTCGCCGCGTTGCTCGTGCCCGACGGCTCGGCCGCCGATCTGGTCGTCTCGACCCGGAGCGAGCACGGTGCTCTGGCATGGTCGATCCAGAGCAGCCCCAGCGGGCGTGAGCACGCGTTCGGATCAGCCTCGTTCGTCGAGCACGCCGACCGTCCCGTCGACATCGACCTCGAAGACCTACGCCGCCGACTCCCCACCGTGCTGCGCGGCGATCTCGAGGACTACAACCACCAGGCCGCCCACATCCGCTTCGGACCCCGTTTCCGGTGCGTCGACTCGCTGCGCCTGGGTGACGGCGAGGCCCTGGCCGCGCTCGCGCTCCCCGAGGGACACGAGGGACCCGGGGCACCGGGGAACGCCGACACGGGCTTCGTGGCCCATCCGGCCCTGCTCGACATGGCCACCGGCGTCGCCCTGGCGCTCGTGCCCGGCTACGCCGACGACGACCGGCTCGTGGTGCCCATCGGGGCCGCGCAGGTCACGTTCCACGACCGGCTCGCCGGCACCGTGTTCAGCCACATCCGACTCCGGCCCGACGCCACCCTCGACAGCGCGTCGTTCGACGTGAGCATCTGCGACGAGGACGGACGGGTGCTCGTCGACATCGAGGAGTTCACGGTTCGGCGCGTCGCCGACGTTGCGCTCCTGAGCGAGACCCCGACCGCATCGATCGGCATGGCCGCCAACACCGCCGGCCCGGCCGCGGGTGGCGACCAGCTGGTACCGGTGTCGCTGGGCATCACCCGTGCGGAGGGCACCGACGCCATCGAGCGCATCCTCGTGCACATGGCCTCGGAGGCAGCCCCGGCGACCGGCACTGCCGACGGCGGCGACACCGCGAGCTACGACGAGCACGACCGGCGATGGCTGATCACGTCGATCGACGTGAACGACGTGGCCCGGCGCATCGACGACGCCCACCGGCCGGCCGCCGCGTCGGTGAACAGCGAAGCGGCTGACGATGCGGCGTCGCCTCGGTCGAGTGATCCGATCGAGGCCACCCTGCTCGACGCGTGGAGCGAGTTGCTCGGGGTGGCCGACGTCGGTGTCGACGACAACTTCTTCGACCTCGGGGGACACTCGCTCATCGCGGTCAGGCTCTTCAGCCGTGTTCGGCGCACCTACCAGGTCGATTTCACCCTCTCGACGCTGTTCAGCGCACCCACGGTCGGCGATCTCGCCGCTGCGATCAGGGAGCGGGCACCGGAGTCGGTCCTGGCGGCCCTGGCCCAGGAGACGCCCTTGGTGGCTCAGCGCGCCGCACCGGCCGGATCGGCCCCTTCACTGCTGGGGAGCCTGCTCGTTCCCATCAAGCCGTCGGGCACGCGCCTCCCGTTCTTCTGCGTGCACGGCGCCGGCGGCGAGGTGCTCAGCTTCGCCCCGTTGGCGATGCTCATCGACGCCGATCAACCCTTCTACGGCATCCGGGCGTTGGGCTCGGCCCGCAGCGAAACGCCCCTCAACCGGATCGAGACCATGGCCGCTCGGTACCTGGGTGAGCTCCGGCGGGTCCAGCCCGAGGGCCCCTACCAGCTCGGCGGCTACTCGGGCGGTGGGGTCATCGCCTTCGAGATGGCCCAGCAGCTCATCCGCCAGGGCAACGAGGTCGAGCTGTTCGTCCTGTTCGATACGTACCGGCCCGGCCTGCGCATGTACTGGGCCGGACGGGCGGCCTACAAGCTGGCTCGCAGCGTCACCAACCCGGCCGAGCTCAGGGCGCTCATCGACCGGCTCCGGCGCCGGGAGCCGATGGCCGACGTCGCGTTGCGCGAGCTCGACGATCCCAGCGACGACTACGACGAGGAGATCGCGGCACGCGACGAGCGCCGCCGCCTGCGGGCGGTCGTCACCAAGGCCACGTTCCAGGCGCTCAACTCGTACAAGATCAGTTCGTACCCCGGGGCGGTCGTCCTGTTGCGCTCGTCCGAGCTGGCATCACGCGACTTCCTCTCGCCTCGCGACCGGGGCTGGGGACGCCTTGCCGACCATCTCGAGATCCGTGACATCCCGGGCGACCACTACAAGATGTTCGAGCCCCCCAACGTGAGCGTCGTCGCGGCACGGCTCGACGAGCTGCTGGCCGAGACCCACGCGAGGGTCTCCGCTCGACGGTAACGTCGGCGCGATGAGCATCGAGGCGGTCATCTGGGACTACGGCGGCGTCATCTGCCCATCGCCGTTCACGGGTCTCACCCGGACCGAGGCCGAGCTGGGGATCCCCGCGGGATCGCTCTCTGAGCTGTTCTTCGGCGCCTCGTACGCGCACGGCGACGGCCCCGCCGCCAGCGGCGAGCACGACTGGCACCTCCTCGAGAAGGGACGCCTCGAGCTGAGCGGCTACCTGGCCCGCCTCGAGATCCGCAGCCGGGAGCGGTTCGGCGACATCGACCTCGGGGGCTTGCGGGCACTGGGCGGCGGCGGTGGGGGCGTCTACTGGGAGATGGTGCACTGCATCCGCTCGGTCAAGGCCCGTGGGTACCGGACGGCCATCCTCACCAACAACATCATGGAGTTCGGCGAGTACTGGAAGGCGTCGTTCCCGGCGCAGGAGGTCGACGTCATCGTCGACTCGTCGCATGTCGGGATGCGCAAGCCCGAGCGGGCCATCTACGAGCTCACCGCGGCTCGGCTCGACCTCGACCCCACCGTGTGCCTGTTCCTCGACGATGTCGAGCCCAACGTCGAGGCCGCCCGCAGCGTCGGCATGCGAGCGATCCACGTCGACCACGACATCAGCGCGGCCATCGCCGCCATCGAGGCCGTACTCATCGAGAGCTGACCCCCCGGGTCGGCGGGCGACGGCGGGCGACGGCGGCGGTCGGCGGGTTCAGCTCCCGCTGAGGGCCATCTCGCCCACGAGCAGCGGCACGCCGACGGCCGAGCCGGGGAGCCACACCTCGTCGGAGCCGACCGTGAGGTCGAGCAGGATCCGCTGGAGGGTCGAGGCGATGGTGACCTCACGGACCGGCTCGGCGAGCACGCCGTCTCGGATCATGAGGCCCACCGCACCCACCGAGAAATCGCCGCTCACGATGTTGGTGCCCGAGTGCAGACCCGACACCGACTGCACGTAGAGGGCCTCGCCGGCGTCGCTCATGAGCTCGGCGAGCGTGCGGTTGCCCGGCGTCAGCCGCAGGGCCCGGGCCCCGACGCCAGGAGCGCTCTTGAAGCCCCGCACGGCCGAACCGGTGGTGCCCGCCCCCGAGCGTCGGCCCGTGTACACGTTGTGGAGGAAGCCCCGCAGCATCCCGTCAACGATCAGCGGGGTGCGCCGGGTCGGGATGCCCTCGCTGTCGAACGGCGACGCCCCGAAGGCCCTGGGCTCGGTGGGATCGTCGACCAGGGTGATCGCGTCGCCACCGACGCGCTCACCGTCGCGACCGGCGAACATCGAGCGCCCCTTGATGATCCCCTCGCCGTTGAGCGCCGCGCCGTAGAGCCCGAGCAGCGACGTGCACACGAGCGGGTCGACGATCACCGGCAGCTTGGCGCTCGGGACCTTGCGGCCGCCGAGGATCCGAACGGTACGCTCGACGGCGTCGCGGGCAGCCTGGTCGGGATCGAGGTCGCCGAACGTGCGTCCGGCCGAGAACCCGTACGCCGTGCGGGTCTCGGAGCCCTCGCCGGCCATGGTGACGACCGAGCACGACGCCGTGGTCCGACGCGCCGCGGAGGCCAGCCCCAGCGAGTTGGCGATCGCGGATTCCACCATCGAGTCGCCGTACTCGGCCGACTCCACCCCACGCACGCGGGTGTCGAGCCCGAGGGCGCGACGTTCGAGGTCGAGCGCCAGGGCCACCTTGGCCTCGGTGGTGATCGAGGCCAGGTCGTCTCGCCAGAGATCGAGCCCCTCGACGGCCCCGACCGACGCCGCCTCCTCGCGTGTGGCCAGCCCGATGTGCTCGTCGGGGGTCCCGAACCCGGCGTTGTCGCGGGCCTCGGCCAGGGTCTCGAGCACGACGTCGGCGTCGAGCGATCCGGCCCAGGCGTAGCCCTGGCACCCGCCGATGATCACGCGGATGCCCGCGCCCTGGACGCCGGCCACCGACACCGACTCCACGTGGCCCCCGAACACCTTCACCTCGGTCTCGCGGCTGCGGACCACGTACGTCTCGACCTGCTCGCCGGGCCTCGCGTTCGCGACCACCCGCGCGGCGAGCGCCTCCAGGTCGACACCCGCTCCGACGCTCACGATGCGGTCCCGCCCATGGTCATGCGAGCGATGCGCAGGGTGGGCTGGCCCGACGACACCGGCACGCCCTGACCGTCCTTGCCGCAGGTGCCGGGCCAGGTGGCGAAGTCGTTGCCGACGGCGTCGATGAGCGTGAGCACCTCGGGACCGTTGCCGATGAGCTGGGCCTGGCGCAACGGAGCGGTGATCTTGCCGTCCTCGATGAGGTAGGCCTCGGTGACCCCGAACACGAAGTCGCCGCTGGCCGTGTCGACCGAGCCTCCGCCGAGCTGCACGCAGTAGACCCCGTAGGGCGTGTCGCTGATGATGTCGGCCGGGTCGGTCTCGCCCCGGGGCAGGTAGGTGTTGGTCATGCGGACCATGGGGAGGTACTGGTACGTCTGGCGGCGCCCGTTGCCGCTCGACGGACGGCCCTCACGGCGGGCTCGCACGAGATCCCACATGTAGTCGGTGAGAATGCCGTTCTCGATGAGCACGTTGCGCTGTGCGGTCTGGCCCTCGTCGTCGATGGCGTACGTGCCCCACTCCTCGGCGAACGTGCCGTCGTCGATGATGGTCACGAGCGGCGACGCGACCTGTTGGCCCAAGCGCCCCTTGAAGACCGAGGCGTCGCGGCCCACGAGGTCGGCTTCGAGCCCGTGCCCGCAGGCCTCGTGGAACATCACCCCGCCGGCGCCCCGTTCGAGCACGATCGGCAGCTCACCCGACGGCGCCGGGCGGGCGTCGAGGAGCGTGATGGCCCGCCGGGCGGCCAGGCGGGCGGTCTCTTCGGGGGGGTAGCGGTCGAAGAACTCGAAGCCGATGGTGCCGCCGGGACCCTCGAACGCCGACTGACGCCCGCTGTCGCCCACGGCCACGCAGCTCACCGAGAACCGGACGCGTACCTGGTCGTCCTCGGCCAGGAGCCCGTCGGAGTTGGCCACCAGGATCTTCCGGCGCGAATCGGCGTAGCCCGCCGAGACCTGTTCGATCGCCGAGCCTTCGGCCCGGGCGGCCACGTCGGCCCGAAGCAGCATCTCGGCCTTGTCCCGCTTGCCGATCGTCTCGGGGAAGGTGGCGATGTCGTGGGTGCGCACGACCGTCCGGCGGGTCAGGCCCACGGTCTTCGTACCGGCGCCCCCACCCTCGGCTGCCGCTGCGGCAGCCGCCGCCGCCTCTCGCAGACCCACCTCACTGAGGTCGGCGGTGTGGGCGAAACCCGTGCTGGCGCCCCGGATCACACGGATCCCGGCGCCCCGCTCGCGGCCCGAGGTGAACTCCTCGACCTTGCCGTCGTCGAGCTGTGCGCTCGAGACCAACCGGTCCTCGGCGAACACCTCGGCGAAGTCGCCACCGGTTCGCAAAGCGGCGGCCAGGACACGTTCGAGAACGGAAGCGTCGATCACAGGGGTTATCGTACGCCCCGTGACGCTCGCCCCGGGCCTGAAGGGCTCCTCCGAGACCGTGGTGGCCGACGCCGACACGGCGGTCGCCGTGGGCAGCGGTGACGTCGAGGTGCTCGGCACCCCACGCCTGGTCGCGCTGGTCGAGGAAGCCTGCGTGCGGGCCGTGGTGGCATCGCTCGACGCCGGCGACACCACCGTGGGGATGCAGGTGCAGTTCGAGCACGTGGCCCCCACCCCGGTGGGCAAGCGGGTCTGGGCCGACGCCGTGCTGGAAACCATTCGAGGCCGACGCCTCTCGTTCAAGGTCTCGGCCCACGACGACCTGGGCCTCATCGGTGCCGGACGCATCACCCGGGTGATCGTCAGCCGCGACCGCTTCATGGAACGCGCCAACAACCGCTGAGGGTTGGCGTGGTCGCCTGCTGTGGCTCGGCGCCCCCCGCTGGCCCCCCGGCTCCCTGACCAGCACGACGAGGGCGGCGAGAGCGAGGAGTCGGCAGGTCTCATCAGCTTTCCCAGAGCGCGTCGATCGGTGCCGCGATCAGCCGGTCGCCCATCGGAAGGATCTGGGTGCCGGTGTACAGCAGCACACCACGATGGAAGTTCTCGTCTGCCTTGGAACGGAGGTGCCGGAGATGCCGGAGGTCATCGCTGGAGACCGAGCTCGATGCTTTCACCTCGATGCCCACCAGGCGGCCGTCGTGATGCTCGACCACAGCGTCAACCTCCTCACCGTCCCTGGTTCTGTAGTGGTACACCCGGGCAAAGGCGTCGGACCAGGCAAGCTGGCGCATGATCTCACCGATGACAAAATTCTCGAGCAGCGAACCGCCACGTGCTGGATCGCGTTGCAAACCTTCGGAAGTGAGCCCGGCGAGGTGAGCGCACATGCCAGAGTCGACGAACACCAACTTGCGGGCCCTGGTCGCGCGAGTGGTAGCCGAGTTCGTCCACGTCGGAATGCGCTTCACCAGGAAGACCTCCTCGAAGAGCGCTATGTAGCGCTCGACGGTGTTCTTGCTGATGGCCAGCCCACTCGCGATGCCGTCGACCGACAGAGGGCTTGCCGCTCGATCGGCAAGCACCGACAGCAGGCGCGTCAAGTCGTCTCGGCGCTGGATCTCGCCGAGTTGCGTGATGTCTCGATCGATGAGGTCGCGGGCGTACGACTCGAAAAATCGCGACCGTCGGACCCCGCTGCGGCCGACGGCCTCGGGAAACCCGCCGCGTACCGTGCGCTCGATGTAGTCCGATCGATCGAGCGTCGCTGAGGTGACAAGTGTGCCCTCAGGCTCGAAAACGGCGTCGATGAACCGATCAGGTTTTCCGTCTATCTCCCCCTGGGAGAACGGCCAGAGCTCGATCGTTTCAGATCGACCAACCAAGGCGTCCGGTAGGCTGCGCAGGCCCAGCAGTCGTGCCGACCCGGTGAGCAGGAACTGCCCTGGCCGGTTGTCGGCATCGACTCGCGCTTTGATGGGAAGGACGAGTTCGGGCGCCCGCTGCACCTCGTCGATCACCAGTAAGCCGTCGTGAGCGACGAAATCCGTTGGGTCAAGCCGCGCCGCGGCGAGATCGTTCGGCCGGTCGAGCTTTCGCTCGATGACGCCAGGAAGCTCACGGACGAGGCGATGCACCGCCGTGCTCTTGCCCGCCTGCCTGGCGCCATTCACGATCACGACTCTCGTGTCGGCCAGCGCCTCGGCGATGACTCCTTCGACCTGGCGCGAGCGGTAGATCATCACGCAACCCTACTGCAACCTGACGATCTGCCATCCTTTCACTGACGATCTGCCAGAACATCGGCCGACGATCTGCCTGGTCGGCACCCACCGCCGTCACCGCCGTCACCGCCGTCACCGGCGTCACTGGTCATCGCGACAGCGATATCGACTCTGAGCACGGTTTCACCCTCGGGGAGCCGGGATCGACGGGCACCGTGAACAGCATGGATCCCCGTCGAGCGCTCACCCGTCTCGTCGAAGCGACGGCCACAGGGGAGATCTCGTCGAGCAGGCCCAGGAGATCGCCCCGGTTGCCGACGGCGAGGCCGTGGGCACCTCGCTCGACGGATTCACCGAGTACGTGGCGCAGGTCGCGGCGTTCGTGGCTCGGCTGCCTCGCTGAGCTGCGCGCACCCGGCCAGGCACTGCTGGCTCATCCCGCCT
>VFJJ01000048.1 GCA_009886115.1 Actinomycetota bacterium | reverse complement strand
TCGGTGTGTCCGACGACGCCATCCGGGCGATGTCGACCCGCCGTGAGCAGATCCTCACTTTGACCGCGGAGCTCGGCGCCCCCACGACCCAAGCCCGCCAAGCCGCGGCGCCGGCGACCCGGGTCGCGAAAGACCACGGCGTCGAACCCGGCCAGCTTCGCGACCGTTGGCACGACCGGCTCGCCGCAGTCGGGTTCGGACCGAGAGACCTCACCGCTGCGACATCCGCTCCCCAAGCCCGGCTGTGGACCCCCGACGACACCCGCCGTCTCGACGCGTACCTCGCCGGCCCGCACGGCTACACCGGACGCGAGCTCGAGCCGTCCGTCATCGGCTCTGCGCTGCTCGCCCGGGCGTGGCCTGCTGAGGCGTAGGATTGATGGCATGTCGATCGTCGTGACTGTTCCCGATGATGTCGCTCGCCGCTTGGAGGCTGCAGCCGCTGCACGTGGCATCGGTGTCCATGAGCTCGCGGTGGAGGTTCTTGCCGAGCACACGCCCGAACCAACCCGTCCAACGGGGGCTCGCCGTAGGTTGGTCCTCGCCGGAATCGGTGCCTCGGGAACCGGGCTGTCGCATCGGATCGACGAGATGCTCGCTGATGGCTTCGGTCGCGACTGATCTGTCGTGCTGATCGTCGACACCGGTCCACTGGTTGCTCTCGGCGACCGGGACGACAAGAGCCACGCAGCGTGTCGTGAGCTGCTGGAGACCGACCCTGGCCCGTTGGTCACGACCGCGTTGGTGATCGCCGAGGCGGGCTACATGTTGTCGCGTGGACTGGGCGTCGCTGCCGAGCTGGCGCTGATCGCGATGATCCGCGACGGCAGCCTTGGTGTCGAGGCGCTCACCGGGGCGGATTGGGACCGCGTCGATCAGCTCATCGGGAGGTACGCCGATCTCGGGCTCGGGGTCACCGACGCGAGCCTGATCGCGGTCGCCGAGCGCAAAGGGTCGACTCGTATCGCGACCGTCGATCGTCGGCACTTCACCGTCGTTCGGCCTGTTCATTGCGACGCGTTCGAGCTCGTTCCCGCGATGGGTTAACTCTTCGTCCGGCTCTCAATATGGTTGCTGTCGCGTGCACAGATCGTGCACAGGATTTCCCGGCAGCCGGCCGCACGACCGATAACTCGACGGACGTCACGGACGAGAACCGCAGGTCACAGGCACCTGGGCGGATGCGATAACACCACATGGATGGTTTCTTCGGTCTTAAACCCGTCAGTTCGCAAGGACGTACGGGTTCGACTCCCGTCCCGGGCACCGGCATTGAACAGCTGCTCCGTGAGTTGGCATCCGACGTTGCCATGAAGGATGCCGAGGGTGGTCACCGATCGGTCACACAGGGTTCGCACAGGGGTTCACGGACGGTTGTGGCGGCCCGAGACGGATTCGACCAGAGTGACGTTCCACCACGCCTCGACGAACGAGCTGTGCGAACACGAGAGTGCACGTCACCATGACCAAGGCCGAACACGCGGTCGTCGTCGGGAACAGCTTTGCTGGCATCGTCGCCGCGCGGGTGCTGTCGGATCATTTCGACCGGGTCACCGTGATCGAGCGCGACGAACTGCCCGAGTCACCCGAGCAGCGCAAGGGCGTGCCCCAAGGTGGGCATGTGCACGGGATCTTGAAGCTCGGACGTGAGGTCCTCGACGAACTGTCCCCGGGCTTCGTCGAGGAGACCCAGCGCGAAGGCGCGATCTTGTTCGATCAGATCGCGTGGGGTGCCGGATGGGGAAGCGCCGGCTGGTCGGTCGCCCGCGGGCCGTCCCAGGCCATGGGGTACGGCGTGCGCCGCCCACTGCTCGAGCTCGTGGCCCGTCGCCGACTGCTGGCCCTGCCGAACGTCGTGCCGGTTGATCCGCATCCCCAAAGAGGCCTGGCCCGACACGGTGCGCTTCGCCGCGCAGCTGCGGTCACCCAAGTGCACCAAGGGCGCCATCATCTACCCCCAAGACAACGGTCTCTACATCATCTCGCTGTTCGGCCAGTCGCGCGATTACCCGCCCGGTGAGGAAGGGGCCTTCGACGATTTCCTCCGGAACTGCGAGCTTCCCCTGTTATGGCAGATCTACTCCCAGTCGGAAAAGCTCAGCGAGATCCGAACCTCGCGTGCCACCGCGAACCGCTGGCGTCGCTACGAATCGTTGGCCGAGCCGCCCGCCGGGTTCGTGGCCATCGGCGACGCCGCGCTCGCGGCAAATCCCATGTTCGGCCAAGGCATCTCGTCCGCCTGCCTGGGTGCAGTGACGCTCGGCCAGACGCTGACCGACCTCAGCGGCAACGTCGACGGCATGCCGAAGGAGTTCTTCGCTCGTCAGGCCGCGCGCCTGCAGTTCCCATGGCAGCTCGCGATCGGATACGACCTCCAGTTCCCCGAGACGGTGGGGGAGCGTTCGAAGCCGACCCCCGAGACGCTCGAACGTGCGCGCTACATGGCAGCGCTCGCCCAACTCGCCACCGAGGACCGAGCAGTCAACGAGGCTCTGCTGCTGGCACCGCAGATGTACGACCCAACCCTGTTGTTCGCCCCCGAGATCCGAGCCAAGGTGGAAGCGTGGATCGCCGACGGCCGCACGCCGCGCTTCACCGATCCGAGCACGCCGCCATGGGAGGCTGTCGCATGAGCGACGCCCTCGTTCCGTTTCGCGTCGCGGTCCCCGACTCGCACCTCGAGGACCTGCGCGCCCGTCTGGCGAACACGCGGTGGCCGGAGCCGCAGACCGTGGCCGATTGGTCGCAAGGTGTCCCGCTCGCATACCTCCAGGACCTGTGTCGGCACTGGGCCGAGCGGTATGACTGGCGGGCGTGCGAGGCCAAGCTCAACCGATATCCGCAGTTCAGCACCGTCATCGATGACGTCGACATCCACTTCCTGCACGTGCGCTCGCCGGAAGCTGACGCGCTTCCGCTCGTGCTCACTCACGGCTGGCCGGGCACCATCACGGAGTTCCTCGGCGTGATCGACGCGCTCGTCGACCCGGCGGGCCACGGCGGCAGCGCTCGCGACGCCTTCCACCTCGTCATTCCGTCGCTCCCCGGCTTCGGATTCAGCGGCAAACCGCGCGTCACCGGATGGAACCGCGAGCACATCGCTGACGCCTGGGCCGAGCTGATGACCCGCCTCGGCTACGACCGGTTCGCGGCTCAGGGCGGCGACTGGGGCGCGAGCATCGCGAACCATCTCGGTGTGCGACACCCCGACCGTCTGCACGGAATTCACCTGAACCTCGTCTCGGTCGGACCACCGCCCGGCTACGAACCCGCTACCGACGATGAGCGTGCGAGTTTCGCCGCGTACGTCTCGTCGGCAGCGCGTCTTCAGAACTGGGAGATGGGCTACGTGCACCAACAGCGCACACGCCCCCAGACGCTCGGGTACGGGCTCACGGACTCGCCGTCGGGACAATGCGCATGGGTGCTCGAGAAGTTCCACGCGTGGACCGACTGCGATGGCGATCCCGTCGCAGCGTTCGGCGCCGATCGGCTCCTCGACAACATCAGCACCTACTGGCTCACCGCGACGGCGACGTCGTCGGCGCGGTTGTACTGGGAGGGCCAACCGGCGCCGTTCGACGCCCGGGTCGACGTGCCGATGGGGGGCTCGATCTTCCCCAAGGAGCTCGTCCGCCCCCAACGTGCCTGGGCCGAGCGGACCTACACCGATCTGCGCTACTGGAACGAGCTCGATCGTGGCGGACACTTCGCCGCGTTCGAGCAGCCTGAGCTGTTCGTACACGAGCTGCGCGGCTGCTTCCGCGCGATGCGGTAGACACGCGCGACGTTCGTCTTCATGACCAAAGGGGAACCGGAGATGGGGGAGAAGCGATCGTTGGCGTACCCGGAGGGATGGTTCCAGGTCGCGTACGCCGCCGATCTGGGCGTCGGGCACTCGATGCCGCTGCACTACTTCGGACAGGAGCTCGTTCTGTTCCGTACGGAGTCGGGCGTGCCGCAGATGCTCGATGGTCATTGCGTGCACATCGGGGCCCATCTCGGCCACGGGGGACAGGTCGTCGGGGAGTGCATCCGCTGCCCGTTCCACGCATGGACATACGCCACGGACGGGACCTGCGTCGACATCCCCTACGCCGAGCGCATCCCGCGCGGTGCGCACCAGAGGGCGTGGCCCACGATCGAACGTTCGGGGATCGTGTTCGTGTGGCACTCGTCGAGCGGTCGCGAACCAACCTGGGAGCCACCGACCCTCGACGAGTTCGACGACGCCACGTGGGACGGGTATCGGTGCCAGCAGTATCGGTTCTCGTCCATGGTGCAAGAGATCGTCGAGAACATCTTCGACACACCGCACGGTCAGTTCGTCCATCACAACGCCCAGGGCACCGCACCGGCGGTCGCAACGTTCGACTTCGCGGGTCACACCGCGACAGCCGACTTCCGCCTCGACGTGCCGCTCGTGGGCGGAAAGACCAGTCACGTCACCACGGTGCACGGACCGGCGATCACCGTGAACCGCTCGGTCGGCCACGGAACCAAGTCGTTCTTCACCACCTACACACCCGTCGACGAGCACACGGTCGAGACGAACTTCTCGTTCATGACTCCGCGAAGCACCCCGGACGATCCCACCGGGGAGCGTTCAGTGGCGAGCGCGATCGCGACCACCAAGCTGTTCGAACAGGACATCCCGATCTGGGAGCACAAGACCTACCGACCCACACCGCTGCTGTGCGACGGCGACACGATGATCAGCCGCTACCGCGTGTGGGTCCGCCAGTTCACCGCCGCGTCCTGAGCGCGCCACGAGATCAGGGGATCGTCTCCGCCATGCCGAGCGGGGACAGGAGGATCGACATCACGGGGTCGTCGCGCACCGCTGCCCGATCGAACGGTCGAACGGGGACACATCGTCGGGCCAGAGCGCTCAGCTACTTGGTGCGGGTGCCTGCGCCCCGGCCTCGTGGGGCCGGCGTCGAGCGAGGTGGGGCCTGCTTGGTCTTGCGGCCTCGGGTGGCAGGCGGGGCGGCCGCCGGAGGAGCGGCGGGGGCGTCGTCGTCTTCGGTGTCGTCTTCGCCGGCGCCGACGGTGGTGAAGTTCTGCTCGACCATGGCGATGACGTCTTCGAGCAGGAACCGCCACTTGCGGGCGCCGGGCATGCGGCTGGCCTTGAGGTGGCCCAGCTGCACGGCCTTCATGACGGTGCGGATGTCGAGCTGGAGGATCTCGGCAACCTGCGCCGTGGAGAGGATCGGCGGAAAGTCGCGCCGGAGGGCATCGTAGCGAGGGTCAGTCGTCAGATCCATGGCCTGAAGCTACACGCATTGGTGACTGTTAGCAAGCGTTATCTCACATTAACTCTATGTGGGGCCAGGCTCCAAGGGTTGGGGTTTGATGGTGGCGATGGATCTCACGGCCCGAGTGACTCCTGCGGGTCGGGTTTCAGGCTCAGTCGGTTGGAAGGTATCCGGGTGGCGCTCCGCCGGTGCTGACGACGGTGGCGGTCGCGAGCGGACCGGCGGCGTCGTAGGCGATGAGCCGATCCGGGATGAACTCGTCGAGGTCGGCGAACACGAGCCGGAACCCGGGACCGGCAATGTCGGCTATTGCGAGCTCGCGTGGTTCTGCTCGGAGCGCGACGGCCTCCACCCTGACGGTCGTTTCGGGGACGGCGGCGACGACAATCGTGCCCCCCGAGCGTCTCAATCGGATGTGCGCCGCGTGTCGACCCTGCTGCTGGCCGGGGTCGTGCACGTGGTCGTCGTCCTCGCGACGATCGAGGGCCGGGCGAACGGGAGGGGTCCGCCTGCGGAGTTCCTGGGTCTGTCGGAGGCAAGCCCGGTCGGGGCACACTGGAGGGGTGGAGTTCGTGATCGCGTTGAACCCTGACCCGGACTCGTCGTTGCCGTTCCTGGTGCGTCTGCCGTTGGGGCTCGAGGGTGTGGCGTTGAAAGTCCGTGAGACGTAGCCGAGGACGACGAAGGTCTATTGCCATCGGGCCGATGTGTGGCCTGACGATCTGGAGATCGTCGAGCGGGTCGCCGTGCGCTCGTGTGTTCGGCGGGGCGCGGCGGTCGATCTGGTGCTCGACCGGGGCCGGGAGAACCGGTCGCAGTTCGTGTTCACGACGGCCCGAGGCCGCGAGGTGATCTTCTGGCAGAGCGCCCGTACCGCCAAGCAGGCCCGCCCAGGCGTGTCGCTGCCAACCGCTCGGGCTTCGGGGCAGCGGCTGGAGATCCTCGTCGACAGCCATGAGCAGTACGCCTGGAAGTTCAGCCCGCAACAGGCCACCACGCAGCGTCGGGCGTTGACGGCTGGCGACTCCGCAGTCGCGGTCGATGGTCTGATCGTCGCGGCCGTGGAACGCAAGAGCCTGCCCGATCTCGTCGCGACGTTGACGAGCGGGAAGTTGCGCTATCTCATGGCCGAGCTGGCGACGATGCCTCGTGCCGCGCTGGTCATCGAGGATCGCTGGTCGTCGGTGTTCAAGCTCGACCGCGTGCGGCCGTCGGTCGTGGCCGACGGTCTCGCCGAGTCCCAGGTGCGGTTCCCGACCGTGCCGATCGTGTTCTGCGAGACCCGAGCGCTGGCCCAGGAATGGACGTTCCGGTTCCTCGGCGCCGCGGTCGCTCACCACGACGATGACCGTCACGGCGCCGTCCTCGAACGGGCGCTCCCTCGCCCCGGCCCGGTTCCGGCATCCGAACCCTCGATCGCCGAGGTCCGCCGCTGGGCGATCGACGCCGGGCTCGAGGTCGCGGCCAAGGGCCGGCTCCGTCCCGAGATCTGGGCGGCCTATCAGGCTGCACAGAACACCGACCCGGCCGAGCTCGTCGACGATCGGTAGTGCCGGCGCTCGATCGCGGTGCGTGTTCGGGCGGTACCGCTACGACCTGGCCGCTGATCGTTGGGACGAGCTCCCCCGAACACCGTGTGTTTCGGAAGGGGTCTTCGGTGGACACGTCCTCGGCATCGTCAGCTTCGGCGACGATGCCGACGCCACGATCGCCGTGCTCACCGAACGGCTCGGCCCTCCCGATGACGACACCGGGTGGATCGGCCCGTTCAACCGTTTCGGCACGTGCTCCGGTAATCGGTACCGGGCTACGCGGTGCAAGAGCCTGCGGGTCGAGTTCCTCGACGGGGCAGCCATCACAGCCGGCTCCGGCTGCGGGGAATGATCGCCACCCGGGGGAACCGAGGGACCGGTGCTCGGTCGCTACGGTTGGCGAACTCGCCAGCTCCATACCTGACGATCTCCGGCGACGACCTGGACAAGACGGCCTGGACAAGACGGCCTGGACAAGTTGAAGGGGCAGATCGTGCGCGCAACGGCAGTGCTCAGCAACAGCACCGACCATCGGATCTCGTTGGCCGAGGCCACGACGTGAGCCCGACGGTGCTGTCCGCGGCGGAGGCTCTCCGCGACGAGCTCCGCACCTGGCTCGCCCAGAGCTTCCCTTCCGAGCTGGCGAAGTCGACGGGCCCGAGCGGGCCGGACGACGAGTTGATCGAATTGCATCGGCTGTGGAACGGTCGTCTGTTCGACGCGGGGTACGCGACCGCGGCATGGCCTGAGGCCTTCGGTGGGCGCAACGCCTCCGTGCACGAGCAGCTGGTCGTGATCGAGGAGCTCGATCGCGTCGGAGCCCCCGCCCACATCAACACGATCGGCCTGCAGAACATCGGGCCGTCGATCATGCAGTGGGGCACGCCTGAACAGCAGGCTCGCCACCTGCGTCCCATGGCCCGGTCCGACGAGGCGGTCGAGGCCATCGCCGGCGCGCTGGACACCCACACGTCACTCACGATCTCCGAGCGACGCGATCTCGGCCCGCACTACGCGGCGACGTTGGCTTGTTGGCGATCGAGCTTCATGGCGAACTGGCCCACCATCGCGAGCGAACGCTTCGACCCTGTCTTCAAGCGGATGTGGGAGCTCTACCTGGCATACAGCGAAGCCGGGTTTCGCTCCGGGTATCTCGGGGTCAGCCAGTTCGGCCTGTCACGATCGGCCCCAACCGGCCGCTGAGCGATCCACCATTCAGCGTGGGCAGCACGACGGCGATCGTGGTCTGGCAGACCCTTCGCTGCGCACACACAGCAACGATGCCGCGCTCAGTCGGTGAGGGGAGCCGTTGCTCGAAGATGCTCGTTGAGGGTGCGCGTGACGCGCGCCAGGTCGTGGATGTCGTCGCGGTCGAGGGCGTCGATGATCCAGCTTCGAACGCGAGCGACGTGCCCTGGTGCGGCGGCTTCGAGCACCGCCCGACCGGCCGGGGCGAGCTCGACGAGTCGGGCGCGCCGGTCGGACGGATCGGCGCGCTTGTCGACGAGCCCGGCAGCACGCAGTCGATTGACCCGGTGGGTGATGCAACTCGACGAATCGTCGATCATGTCGGCGAGGTCGCTGATCCGGTAGCCGGTCGGCGCGCCCGAAAGGTGGTGCAGGAGCTCGTAGTCACGCCCGGTGACACCGTGGTGTCGTCTGAGCTCGCCGTCGCTGAGAGCGACGATGCGGGCCGAGAGCCGGATGAGACCGATCCAGGCGTCGAGCTCTTCGGGAGTGAGCCAGGGGGCGCGCTCGTCAGGCATCTTCTCAGCATGACCGCCGTGAGAGCGCGGAGCCCGGTCCCCCCGGCGGGCAGTCGTCGGAACATGCGCGCTGCTCATGACCCAGATTATCTGATTGTTCAGGTAAGGTGGGCGATGAGCGGTCGCGACCTGCCAGCGACCAGGTGGCTGTCGACGGCACCCCCGCCGCCTGGCGTACCGACCACCCTTGATGCCTCTGGAGGCTCCGCGTGGGTGCCCAAGGGTGGGCCGTCGGCGATCGACGATCCGTCGTGGGACGATGCGGTCAGAGCCTCCACAGGCGAGGCCGTCGGGCTCGGTGGAGCCGATGTGGGATCGCCGGTCCTCGCCTTTGGTGATCCTCGCGTCGGGATCTTCGGCCCGATCGTCTCGCCGCCACCCACCGGACCCGAGGCCGTGCGCCTCTTCGATCTCGTCTGCGAGGCCGCGCTGAACCCGAGGTTCTTCGAGCTCAAGCGCGGACGGCCCGCCGGGGCCCAGTTCGGTCCCCGACCCTGAGCCCGAGCCCTGTCGCTGCCTGCCTTCATGGGACGGCCGATCATCCCCTCGAGGGGACGACCGTCCATTCGGCACGACGCAGATGCCGGGGTTCTACCTGCCATTGTGGGCAGAGCTGCTGGCACCCACCGACGAGACGACGTGGCACCGAAACCGGCCAATCTCGTCCTGACCGTCCGTCGCTCGGAGGGGCGACGTGGGACAGGTCAGATCGTCAAGCCAGGGCGCCGCTGCGGCGGATCGCCCGCTCGTCGGTGCCGAGGTACGAGGCGATCACCCGGGGATCGTTGCGCACCTGGTCGGGCGTTCCTTCGGCGATGACGGCGCCGGCCTCGAGGCAATACACCCGGTCGCTGATCGACATGATGAGCGGCATGTCGTGCTCGATCACGACGACCGCGGCCTGGAGCTCGCGCTGCACGCGCTTGATCAAGGGGGCGAAGGCCTCCGTCTCGCGTTGGGCCACCCCGCCGGTCGGCTCGTCGAGAAGGAGCACCCGGGCCTCGGTGGCGATGAGACACGCCAGCTCCACGATTCGCCGGGTGCCCGTCGAGAGGTCGGAGATGAAGTTGTCGGCGAACAGGCCGAGGCCGAGGAAGGAGACGATCTCCTCCGACTCGCTGCGCTTGCGCCGCTCGGAGGCCGGCGATGGGGGAAGGTGGAACAGGCTGGCCACGGTGTTCGAGCGCTCGCGCGACTCGAGCGCCATCAGGATCGTTTCGCGTACCGTGAGCGCCGGGAACAGGCCGGCGTCCTGGAATCCGCGCCCGAGGCCGACGGCATGACGCCGGGGTGAGCTGAGCGAGTCGATTCGCTGCCCCAGCACGGAGATGTGGCCACGCGATGGCACGAAGCCGCTGATCGCGTTCATGAGCGTCGTCTTGCCCGCACCATTGGTGCCGATGAGGCCGACGATCTCACCGGCGTCGACCCGCAGGCTCACGCTGTCGACAGCGACGAGACCGCCGAAGGTCACGCTCACATCCACGGTCTCGAGCCAGGGGACCCCGTCGGCAACGACAACCCGATCGCCACGGACGGGGATGGTCTTGACCGTCGGCCGGGTCGTTGAGCTGAGCCGTTCGACGTAGCGCTTCTCGACGATGCCGATGAGTACGTCACGCACGTTGTACGCGGCCTGCACGAATCCGCCGGGGAAGTACAACAACAAGACGAGGAGCCCGATGTCGGCGGTGAGAAGCTCGATGGCGTCCCAGTCGGGGAAGAGCAAGGGCACCCCGACGACCCACAGTGCACCGATGATCGGCCCAGCCACCGACCCGATACCACCGATGATGGCGATGGCCACGACCCGCAGCGAGGTGTCGACATTGAAGGGGCTCTCCGCACCGGCGGGCTCGAACCCGGGCAAGAGGAAGACGAGCAAGCCCCCAGCCATGGCCGCGATACCGCCTGAGACAGCGAAGGCCGTGAGCTTGGCGACCGTCGGTGAGACCGTGACGGCCGCAGTCATCCTTTCGTTGTCGCGTACGCCGATCATCCGCCGGCCGGCGCCGGTGCGCCGGAGCTGGCATACGACGACCACACACACCGTCAGGAACGCCATACACAGCATGAAGTAGGTGCGCGGCGGCGTGAAGTCGAGCCCGCCGACCTTGGGACGAGGTTGTCGGGCGATCGACGGCTCGCCCCCGTTCCAGGCATCCTGGCGCAGCAACCAATTCGCGACCATGGCGGCAAAGGCCAAGGTGGTCGCGGCGAGGAACAGGCCTTTGAGCCGAAGCGCCGGAAGGCCAACGAGCACAGCGAACACGACGCCGACGAGCGTTCCCAGGATGAGCGCAACCAGCCACGGCAGCTCGACCGAGAAGTCGAAGGCGTTGTGGCCGAGCACCCCGATCGTCACCTTGTGGCCCTGGCTCAGCGCCAAGGTGGCCATCCCCCCGACACCAGCGAACGCAACCTGGCCGAGCGACAGCTGACCCGCCCAACCGGTCAGTAGCGATACCGAGAGCGCGATCGCGGCAAGCAGCACGACCTGCGACCACGACAGGAGCTGAGACGAGTCGTTGAACCAGAGCATCGGCCCGAGGCCCAAGAGCAGGAGCAAGAACGCGATCCCCATCAGCGACATGTGGCGAATCCACCAGATCTGGCGCAGCCGCTCGGGGACGGGCTTGACCTTGGTGCCGACCCGGAACCCGGTCTCGTCGGCCGGCCGGCTCGACCGGGCTTGGATCATCAGCAGCACCAGTACGGCCACGAGGATGAACAGGTCGATGATGCCGACGTTCTGGTTCAGGTTGAGGACGATGGCGTTCTCGGCCGCGCCGATGAACACGCCCGCGGCCAGCACCACGGGGAACGAGCGCATCCGGGCCACGAGCGCGACCAGCACGGCCCGCAGCAGCAGCCCCGACGACGACACCCCTATCAACTCCTGCACTGTGCGGGCGTTGACGGGGGCCATCACGATCTGGGTGTACGCAGCCAGGCCTCCGGCGATCCCCCACACGATCGTCGAGACCCGCCGGGGGCTGACCCCGACCAGGCGGGCGTTTTCGGGCGAGTCGGCGACGCCCCGGATGTGGAGACCGAACTTGGTCTTGGTGAGGAAGATACCGAGTGCGGCGATCACCGGGAGGATCAGTACCAGGGCCGAGGTCTCGCGCGATCCGACCCTGAGCCCGTCGGAGATCTCGAAGTTCGCCCACGCGCCCGTGAAAGCGATCGGAATCTCTCCGAAGACATCCGGCATGGCCAAGGTGATGATGGCCAGGATGAGCTGAGCGACACCGACCGTGGCGATGAACAGGACGACCCTCGACGCCTCGAACAGCCGGCGCACGACCACCAGCTCGGTGATGATGGCGAACGCGGCTCCGCCGGCGACACCGAGAATCAGCGCGAGCGGATAAGGAACCCCGTGCGCCACGGCCACGAGCGCGAACAGGTTGACGCCGAACGCACCGATGGCAGCCTGGGCGAAGTTGAGGATCCCGGCCGAGCGGAAGATGAGCACGAGACCCGCGGCGATGACGGCGAAACCGAGTCCCCGCACGGCGCCGTTGAAGATGACCTGCCCGGGAAGCCGCCAACCCAGCCACGAGTCGATGCCCACGATCGTGCCCAAGATGTTGCCCAGGATGTTTCCCGCGACGCCGATCACGACTGCGCCGAACCGAGGAACACTGCGTGCACGATGTCGTCGCGCTCAGCAAGCTCGCTCGTGGGGCCCTCGAAGCGGATCCGGCCCTTCTCCATGAACATGGCCCGATCGCACAGCGCCAGCGCGATGTTGAGCGACTGCTCGACGATGATCATCGTCTGGCCCCGCTCCTTGAGGCGTTCGACGACACCGATCAGCTCCTGCACGACGATGGGGGCCAGCCCGAGCGACAGCTCGTCGATGATCAGCACCTCGGGCCGGTGCACGAGCGCCAGAGCCAGGGCCAGCATCTGGCGCTGGCCGCCCGAGAGGCTGCCGGCCCGCTGGCGTTGGCGTTCCTCGAGGATGGGGAACACCTCGAAGATCGACTGCAATCGCTCCTGGTACTCGGCCGCCGACAGCTTCAACGACGTGGCGAACATCTCGAAGTTCTCGGCGACCGACAGGCCCGGGAACACGCCGGCCCCACCGCGCACGAGGATGATCCCTTGGCCGACGCGCCACTCGGCCGGCGCGAAGGTGATCGTGCGGCCTCGGAACCTGACGACCCCGCGATCGGGGATCCCCAGTCCTGCGATGGCCTTGAGGAGGGTCGACTTACCGGCGCCGTTCGTGCCGAGGAGGGCCAGCGCCTCACCTTGGGCCAGGTCGAGGTGGCAGTCGAAGAGCACCTGGACCATGCCGTAGGAGTAATCGAGGTTACGTACCTGCAGCACAGGGATGTTCTCGGGGTCATCGGCCATCCGGATCTGCTCCTGCTGTTCCTCCTTGAGCTCGGAGACCACGAGCGAGAGGTCACGCTTCACGTAGCGCGAGCCGTAGACGACCAGGATCGAGCCGAGGATGATCGCCGGAGGGACGAGCGCTGTGAGCGCCGTGCGCTCGCCGAACTCGTCGCTCATCGACCCGCCGAGCAGGTTCCCGCCCACGCCTCCGATGAGCGTGAGATACAAACCGACGAGCGAGAACGCCATCGATCGCATCTTGTAGGGCACCACCGAGGCGATGGTCGGGCCGGTCAGCGCGAACGCCGAGGCCTGGAACCCGTTGGCCAAGGCGTACATGACGATGAGGACGGCCGGCGTGTGGAACCTGAGCCCCACGGTGAAGACCAAGCCGTAAACCCCGATAAGAATCCCGGCCAGGCGCAGCACGAGCTCCGGCGACTTGCGGAAGAGCTTGTCGCCGATACGCCCGGCGATCGGGACCATGATGATCGCCGGTATCCAGGAGATGCCGAGGATCCAACCTCGTTTGTCGGCGTTGTAGCCGTACTCCTCCTCGAGGAGGAGCGACATGAGCCCCGGTGCTGCAAACAGGGCAAAGCCCATCGCCCCGAGGCCGACGACCATGTAATAGAAGGTCCGGACCTTTTTCAGCCGAGCGAACGCGGCCGACAGCGAGATCGGCGGGCCTGCGTTGTCGGTTCCCAGGCTCTCGCCCAGCACATCCTGCTGCTCGTACTGGCCGCGCTTGGGATGCTTGAGCAACAGCGTGACGAACACGAGGATGATCGGCGGGATGGCGAAGATGTAGAAGGCCCAGCGCCAACCCTCGGCGCCGCCGGCCATCCCGGCGATCGCGCCGGCGAGGAACGGACCGGTGAACTGTCCGAACGGTCGCGCCGAGGCCTCGATGGCGAAGATCGTGTTGCGGGCCTGGAGGGGATAGCCGTCAGCGAGCAACGACGCCGAGTTGGGGATGCGGCTGGCCTGGCCGAACCCGTTGCCGATCACGAACAGGGCAAAGATGAAGATCGACGGGGCCAGGCCCATGAACATCGTGAACGCGCCCCATATGGCGGCACCGGCCGCCATGATGCGGATGCGGTTGAGCCGATCGGCCATCCACCCGAACGGCAGTGAGCCGAGGACCAGCACCAGCCCGAAGAGGCCGGCGACACCGAGCACGGTGGTGTCGCTCACACCGAACGTCGCCTGGATGTCGGGGAGCAACACGAGCATGGCGACGCGCGGCCACTCGTCGACGACACCGTGACACCACAGCACGCCGACGAGTCCGCCACCTCCCGCGTCGAGCGACTCCCGCAACGACATGCGTTTGTCGCCGACGCCCGGGAGCTGATTGCTCAGCACCACGTCGTCGCGGGCTGACTGCTCGGCGCGGCGCTGGGTCTCCTCGGCGAGGACGGCTGCGGTGAGATCCGCGGCGTCAACCTCGAGCTCGTCACCCACTGATGTCTCCTCGGAACGTTCGTGCGGACGGCAAGAACGCGGGTGGCCGGTGCCTGAGCACCGGCCACCCGTTCAACATGGGAGATCGGCGAGCCCTACGGAGCGATCTCGATGAGCTCGCCTTGGATGCTGTAGGTGTTGGTGGAGCCGTCGTAGACGAGTTCCTGCATTCCCCTGCTCGCGAAACGCACTCCGGGACCCCACTGCTTGGGGACCAGCGTTCCCTGCATGTGGAAGGGCGGGAGACCCTCGAGCGAGGCCACGATCTTCTCCTGCGACACTTCGGGGCCGACCTGGGTAAGCACCGCGGCCATCAGGTCGATCTGCGCGCAGATGTTGGCCACTGCCGAGAAGTCGAAGGTACCGGGCTCGAACTCCTCGCCGCCGAGCTCGACGTACTGCTCGTTGCACGACTTCGCCCACGCCTTGTCGCCGGTCAGCGACGGGGGGTTGGTGTAGCTCATGATCCGTTCGCCGTCGGCGATCTCTTGAACGTTGAACGCCTTGGCGAACAGCTCGTTGGCCGAGTTGGAGCCGACGTTCGACCACAGCCACGTCGGGATCAGACCCTGCGCTGCCATCTCGCCCTGGATACCGACGTGGTGGGTTGTCTGGGTGAAGCCGAGAACGATGTCGACCTCCTGGCCGACGAAGTCGGTTGCTGCGGCCGACTGGATCGCCGCGCCTTGCGGGTCGCTCGGGCCGGTGAAGTCGGTGCGGTAGGAGATGTAGTCGATGCCGGCTTCGTCGAGGATGGGGAGTACGACCTCCTCGATCGCGTCACCGTGCTGGGGGAAGACGGCGCCGTAGAACACGCCGACCTTCTTACCCTCGAGCTCGGGGAGGTAGTTCTGGACCGAGGCCCTGAAGGCCTGCTCGATGCTCGGGGGAACGGCGAACATGATGCCGAGATCACCCCCGGCCGCCTCGACGGCAGACTCCGCGAAGTCCTGCTGACCGATGACGATCGTGCCGGCCTCGGCTACACAGGTGGTCTCGTTCCAGCCGCCCTGACCGAAGACCATGAGGTTGCGCCGGTCCTCGGTGACCTTGAGGCACGCGGCGCCGCCCTCGCGGGCGAGGATGTTGTAGAGCACCGGCTGGTAGTCGATCTGACGGCCGCAGACGCCGCCGGCGTCGTTGATCGCGTCGATGAACGGCGTCGCGATCTGCGTGACGTCGAGACCGCTGGCCGCGAAGCCGATGTCGGCCAAGGGCTTGAAGTCGATGCTGACGAGCGCGATGTTCGCCGTGTCCTCGGTGATACCGAGATCTTCATCGGCGTTGGCCGTGCCTTCGGAGCAGGTTCCGGCTACGAGTCGCTCGTCGGCACCGACGGTCGGAATCGACGGGTCGACGGCCGCGGTGGTCGTCGTCGGGTCGCCCGGGGCGGCCGTGGTCGTGGCTGCCGGGGCGGTGGTCGCCGCGGGCGCCGTGGTCGTGGCGTCGTCGGCGACCGGTGCGGTCGTGGGATCGCCGCTGCCCGCCGCGTCGTCGTCATCGTCGCCGCATGCCGCGGCGGCAAGTGCCATGACCATTCCGAGCGTGAGCAATCGCGCCCACCTGCTCCCTGACCTGACCCGCATGTGTTTCCCCCTGTTGATCGACGTTGGTTACATCCGCCGCGCCATCGGCACGGCGGCGCCGCTGTTCCAGGCCGGGGACACCCCATGTCGCCCCTCAGCTGATGCAGCTGATGCTGCGACCGGTGCCGCTCGACCCTGGAATACGGTCGAACCCTAGGATCGAGCAACTCGTGGCTGCAACCCGACGGGGAGCCCCCTCGGCGTCCGGGTCCCGCTGGCTGGCTCGAGGCGCCCGTGCCCTTCTGGGCGCCTCGCCGCGGCCAAGACGCCTCCTCCGACGGGACCGGCGCAACGGTGAGCGATACCGGAGTAGCGAATCATCCTTCACATGTCGACGCCTCGGTCGTACACTGGCCGCTGATGAGTGAGCACCCGAGCTCTTGGACCTTCCTGACCAACCACGCGCACGTGCTGCTGTGCATCCGTCGCGACGCCGAGATCCGCCTTCGAGATGTTGCCACCGTCGTGGGTATCACCGAGCGGGCGGCCCAGAAGATCGTCGCCGATCTGGCCGAGGCCGGATATGTCCAGGTGGAACGGGTTGGCCGCCGCAACCGATACACGATCGAGTCGCGACGCCCGTTACGTCACGCGCTCGAGCGCAACCACAACATCGGGGACCTGCTCGACCTCCTCGAGTCGACCACACCGAGCCGCAAGGGCGCGACCCGCTGATCACCCGATGTACCGGAACGGCTTGGAGCACACGGCTCCCCGGTGTCATGGAGTGACGATGAGCAGCCCCGTCAGGGTTTCATCGGGTCAGAACGGGTGTCAGAACGATCGGTGTCAGAACGCCTTGCGCGTGTAGCCGCCGTCGACCAGCAGTGTCTGGCCGGTGATGAAGCTGGCGGCCTCGGAGCACAGGAAGAGGGCCGTGTCGGCCAGGTCGTCCATCCGGCCGAGTCGCTGGATGATCTGGTGCCCCACGAGGGCCTGCTCGATGCCTTCGTGGCGGCCCATCCACGCCACCGAGGTCTCGGAGTCGACGAGGCCGGGGGCGATCCCGTTGACGCGGACACCGTCGACGGCGAAGGCCTCGGCCAATCCGACGGTGAGGGCGTTGAGCGCCAGCTTCGACACCCCGTAGGCCGACCCGCCGAGCCAGGCAGCCATCGAGGAGTGGTTGATGATCGACGCCTGGCGACCCGCCATGGCCGCTCGGCAGGCCGTCGCGCAGATCAGCGCCCCGATCACGTTCACGTCGAGCACCGCCCGCCACAGTGCGATGGCCTCGGCCGTGAACGGGAGCTGCGCATCGTCGTGGTGGATCGCCGCGTTGTTGACGAGCACGTCGATACCGCCGAAGCGGGTGACGGTGGCCGAGACCATGGCGTCGACGGCCGCCTGGTCGGTGACGTCCATCTCACAGGCGAGGGCCTGTCGCTCGAGAGCGGCGAGCTCGGAGACGACCTGCTGTGCTGCGGCCAGGTCGCGGTCGGCCACGACGATGTGTGCGCCCTCGTCGGCGAACCGATGCGCGTAACGGCGACCGATGCCGGCGCCGCCGCCGGTGATCACGACGACCTTGTCGAGGTATCGATGGGTCTGCATGGTTCGCCATTCTGATCAGTCGAGCCCGTTTCGGCATCAGACCGGCCCCCGTCGACGCGCTCCACGCGCCGACCGGCCGCCTCGAGTGTGCCGCGCCCAGTGCCGACGAGTCCGCGCCCCGCGTCAGTCGAGTCGCCGAACCGCCAACTCGGGATGGGGCCGAGCTGGAATCAGGCGGAGCTTCACGTCGAGCGCGAGCACCCCATCGGGCCGGGCGATCACCGGATTCAGGTCGAGCTCGGCCAGCTCGGGCACGTGCTCGGCCAGCTGAGCAACCCGAACCAGGAGGTCCTCGAGCGCGGCCACGGCGACCGGGGGTGCTCCCCGATAGCCGAACAGCAGCGGCGAAGTGCGCAGCGACGCCACGAGCGCGGTGGCGTCGATGCTCGACAGGGGGAGCACTCGGAACTGGCGATCTCCGAGGAGCTCGGTGGCGATGCCACCCAGACCGAACATGACCAGCGGCCCGAACGACGGGTCGTTCACCACGCCGACGATGGTCTCGACGCCACTCCCAGCCATGGGCTGCACGAGCACCCCGCCGAGCCGATCGCCCAATGAGGCCATCATCTCGGCATGGGCGCGCTCGACCGCGACCGCGTCGACGAGGCCGAGGCGCACCCCGCCCACGTCGGTCTTGTGGACGAGCTGAGGGTTGGCGGCCTTGAGCGCCACGGGGAAGCCGATCGCCCTGGCCGCCGCGACGACCTCGTCGGCCGTGCCGGCCGTGCGGCTCTCGATGACCGGTATCCCGAAGCAGCCCAGCAGGGCCCGGCTGCGATCGAGATCGAGCCAGGTCCCGTCGGGATGCCCGGCGAGAGCATCGTCGACCATCACGCGAGCCGAGCCCACCGTTGCACGATCGACGGGAGCCATGTGACCGACGGGAGCGTCCCGCCAGGCGCCGTGATCGGCGGCCCGGGCGAGAGCGCGGATCGCCGGCTCGGGCAACGGGTACACGGGTACCGATCCCGATGCGTCGGGATCGGGGTGCTCGCCCGAGAGCACGACAGCGAGCACGGGCACGTCGGAGCGCGCCGAGGTGGCCCCGCGGCTCACCGCGGCGAGGATGTCCTCGGTGCGGGTGACGATCGGAGGTGTGTACACGGCGACGAGCGCATCGATCTCGGGATCGGCGAGCAGGGTGCGGACGGCCTGCTCGAACTGGGCCGCCGATGCCGCGGCGACGAGATCGACGGGATTGCGCACGGCCGCGGTGGGGGGGAGGAACGACCGGAGCGCCGCCTGGGTCTCGGGGCTGAGCTCGGGCACCAGCAACGCCCCGGCCGCGCAGGCGTCGGCGGCGAGGATCATGGGGCCACCGGAGTTGCCGACGATCGCCACCCGTCGGCCCTTCGGCACCGGCTGCGTGGCCAGGAGGCGGGCCGTGTCGAACAGCTCGCCGAGCGTGTCGACCCGGATGACGCCGGTCTGGTGGAACAGCGCGTCGACCGCGACATCGCTGGTGGCTGCCGACGCGGTGTGCGAAGCGGCAGCACGGTTTCCGGCGGTCGACCGGCCTGCCTTCACCGCGACGATCGGCTTGGTGCGAGCCACCCGGCGGGCGATCCGCGCGAACTTCCGAGGGTTGCCGAACGACTCGAGGTACAGCATGACGACGGCGGTCTCGGGGTCGTCCTCCCAATACTGGAGCAGGTCGTTGCCGCTCACGTCGGCCTTGTTGCCCACCGAGACGAAGCTCGACAACCCGAGCCCCGACGCCGCGGCCTGCTGGAGCGCGGCGATGCCGATCGCGCCCGACTGCGACATGAGCGCGACTCGACCGGGCACGGGTCGGACCGGGGCGAAAGTGGCGTTCATCATCACGCTGCTCGCCGTGTTCACGATGCCGAGGCAGTTGGGCCCGATGATGCGGATGCCGTGGCGGAGCGCGAACGCGACGATCTCGTGCTCGGCCTGACGGCCCTGGGCGTCGGATTCGGCGAAGCCGTTCGAGATGATCACCACCCCGTGGACGTTCTTGGCCGGACAGCTCCGCAGCACGTCCATCACGGCTTCGGACGGGACGGCCACGATCACCAGATCGATGTCGTCGGGGATGTCGTCGAGCCGGGGGTAGGCCCGAACCCCGGCGATGGACCGGGCGCTCGGGTGCACCGGGAACACCGGACCCGTGAAGCCCCCGATGATGAGGTTGCGGAAGATCTCGTGCCCGATCGTGCCCGGTTGGCGCGCTGCTCCGACGACGGCGATCGACGTGGGCGCGAGCACTCGGGCGATCGAGCGGGCTTCCGAGCGGTGCTCGCGCTCCTCGATGGCCCGAGCCACGGCCGGTGTCTCCTCGATCGGGAAGCGCACGGTGACGACCGCTCCGTCGGACGACGTCGTCATGGAGAAACCGGCGTTGCGGAACACGCCGAGCATCTTCTGGTTCTCGGCCAAGGTGTCGGCGAAGAATCGCGTGAGGTTGTGCGCCCGTCCGGCAGCGGCGAGGTGCTCGAGCAGGAGTGTGCCCAGGCCCCGTCCATGGTGACGGTCCTCGATGAGGAACGCCACCTCGGCCTCGTCGCTGCCGGGGGTGCGCTCGTACCGGGCCACGGCCACGAGCCGACCGTCGTCCTCGACCACGAAGGCCATGCGATCGACGTAGTCGACGTTGGCGAAGCGCTCCAGGGTCGAGCGCGACAGTTGGCGCACGGGTGAGAAGAACCGGAAGTACACCGACTCGGGTGAGGTCCGTGCGAGCAGGGCCTCCATCTCGGCGATGTCTTCGGGTCGTACCGGCCTCACGTGGAGCGTGCCCCCGTCGCTCAGCACGACGTCGCTCTCCCACTGGGCGGGATACTCCGACGGTCGGAGCGGATCGGGTGCGTTGTCGGTCATGAGCGCACGCTAGGGCGGTCGCACCGTCGGCTCCAGGGCCGCAACTCCGGTCCCTTGGGCCTTTCGGCACTTCGAGCATGACCTTCGGGACTTCCCGGCCGGTCCGGTGCAGACGATGATCGAGAGACCGGTCCGCGCTGATGGGTGCGGCAGCCACCTCGAAGGTGAGGCCGTCGCGCCTCGCCTTCTCGACCAAGGCGATGGCCATGGGCACTCGTGTCTTCCTGCTCGACGACCACGAGATCGTGCGACGCGGCGTCCGAGAGCTCGTCGACCTGGAGCACGACCTCGAGGTCGTCGGCGAGGCGGCAACAGCGGACGATGCCCTCCGCGGGGTCTCGTCGACCCGACCCGACGTCGCGGTGCTCGACGTGAACCTCGCGGACGGCAACGGCGTCGAGGTGTGCCGCGAGATCAGGTCGCTTCACCCCGAGGTGCGCTGCCTGATGCTCACGTCGTACGCCGACGACGAGGCGCTGCTGGGCGCGATCATGGCCGGAGCATCGGGATTCGTGCTCAAGCAGATCCGCGGATCGGAGCTCGTCTCGTCGATCCGGCGCGTCGCCGCCGGCGAATCGCTGCTCGACGCAAGGGTGATGGCGGCGGCGCTCGAGCGCGTCGCCGCGACCGATGGCGATCGCGGCGAGCTGTCGGCGTTGACCGCGCAGGAGCGCCGCCTCCTGGTCCTCATCGGCGAGGGCCTCACCAACCGGCAGATCGCCGAGCGCATGTACCTGGCCGAGAAGACGATCAAGAACTACGTGTCGAACCTGCTCGCCAAGCTGGGCCTGAGCCGGCGCACCGAGGTCGCCGCGCTGGCGGCGAGGCTCGACGAGCGCCACGCCCACCAGCGGATTGCGCGCTCACCGAGGTGACCAGGGCTCGCTGAGGCAAGCTGGCAGCCCGGGTCGCCAGCACGGACCCGGTGGTTGATCACGTGCAGTGGGCCAGGAACCAGCTCGTGGCGAGATGCGCCACCTGGGCGAGCGCGCCCGGTTCCTCGAAGAGGTGGGTCGCGCCGGGGACGATCTCGAGTCGATGCTCGGCCCGGAGGTGTCGTGCTGCGACCCGGTTGAGGTCGACCACGATCGAGTCCCGGCCCCCCACGATGAGCAGGGTGGGGGAGCGCACGTCGTGGAGGTGCTCGGCCGCCAGGTCGGGGCGCCCGCCTCGCGCCGCTCGGCGAGGCGTCGCCCGGCGTCGACCCGGTCCAGGAACCTGTGAACCACCATGACCGCTCCTCTCGTGATGAACTGGTCCCATGGTGCTCCTCGGTCGCCCGGGTCGGGCAGGGTCGAACGTCGCTTCGTCTCCCGAAGTCGCGAGGGCAGGGCGGTCGGGACCCCGTGGTCGCTGAAGGCCCCGTCGTGATCGCCCACCGGGCCGGCAACGACCTCGATCGGCTCGACCGGGCTCGGGCGACGGCCGTCGACCTGGTCGAGGCCGACATCCACCTGTTCCGCGGGCGGCTCGAGGTCAGGCATCTGAAGACCCTGGGACCCGTCCCGCTGCTGTGGGATCGCTGGGAGGTGCGATCGCCGTGGAGCCCGCGCCTGTACCTGGGTTCGCTCCTCGACGCCGCGCGGGGCACCCACCTACTGTTGGATCTCAAGGGCCGCAACCGGCGTCTGCCCGCGATGATCGTCGACACCGTCCGCGCCCACGGGGTCGAGCAGGTGAGCGTGTGCGCCCGGTGGTGGCCGTACCTCGATGCCATCGTCGACGTCGCCGGTGTCGACGTGATCTACTCGGCCGGGACGCTCAGGCAGGTCGAGCGGCTTCGTCGCCACCTGCACGGCCGGCACGTCCACGGTGTCTCGGTTCACGCCAGGGCGCTCGATTCGCAGACGGTCGGGGCCCTGCGCGCCATGGCCGATCTTGTCGCGACGTGGCCCGTCAACGATCCCGAAACCGCAGGTCGACTCCTGGCGTTGGGCGTGAACGGCCTGATCACCGACGACCTCGATCTGGCCCGCCGGGTGATCGACGATCGTCGTCGAGGGAGCTGAGGAGGCACCGATCTCGGCTGACGCTCAGCCCGAGCGTGCCTGCTCCACCTTGTGATGCCGGGCCGACAGCGCGAGGCCGCCGAGGCCGAAGGCGATCCCCAGCACGACGTCGATCACATAGTGGTTCGCCGTGGCGATCACCGCGACGCTCATGGCGATCGGCGCGACGATCGCGAAGACCCGCGCTGTCACGCTGCGAACCGAGCGGAACATCACGATTCCCAGGATCACGTTCCAGCCGGCGTGCAGGCTCGGCAGCGCTGCGTAGCGGTTCACGAAACCGGGAGGCTGCAGAACACGGTACGCGTGCGACCATTCGGTGACGGTGTCGACGACGGCGCGGTCGGTCAGGCGGGGCGGCGACACCGGGAAGGCCGCGAACACCAGCAACCCGATCGCCCCCGAGATGACCATGGCGTCACGGAGCCAGAAGTAGTTGATGCGCCGCATGGTGTAGAGCCAGATCAGGCTCGGGATGATCAGGGGCCAGTGTCCCCAGATGTAGACCCAGTTGGCCAGGGTCACGAGCTCGTGATGTCGGAGGACGAGCTCTCGCAGGTCCGGCTCCCAGGCCAGCCCCAGCCGCTCCTCGAGACGCACCAGGTGCCGGGCATTGGAGACGGCGAGGGCGCGGCTGCCTTCGGTGAGGCCGCGGACACCGAAGTACACGGCGATGGCCACGCCGACGAAGAGGAATTGTCGGAGGACCAGTCGATCGCCGTCGCGCCAGCGCCGCCTCGGAGCGGTGCTCACGCCCGCGGAGGGGAGGGGCTGGAACGGGTGTAGAATTCGTCGCAACATCGAGCCCGCTCCCATGAGGTGCCGGTTCACGATTCGGTACCGACGACAGGGACGAGGGCCCGAGGTCCATGAGCGCCGCCACGCTGGAGGACGACCTCGACACCTGCGCCGCCCCTCCCGTGGCGTTCTCGATGCCCCCGCTTCGAGGTATCGGACGGCGGGCGACACCGAGCCTGATCGAGGGCTCGCTCGTCCCCTATCTCGTGCTCGCCGGCGGTCTGCACCTCTCGGGGCTGCGGTTCGGGCTGTTGGCGGCGCTGGCCTGGACGCTCGCAGCGGTGGGGCTGAGAGCCGCGAGGCGGCGACGGGTCTCGGGGCTCCTCGTGCTGAGCACGTGCACGCTCACGGCTCGAACGCTCTTCGCCGTGGTCACCGGTGACACGCTCGTGTACTTCCTCCAGCCGGTCGTGGTGACGCTGCTGGTCGGCCTGATCTTCTTCGCGTCGGCGTTCACCGCCCGCCCCCTCGCGTGGCGGCTGGCGAACGACTTCTGCCCGGTACCCGGGCACCTCCTCGGCGATCTGCACGTGGGTCGCTACTTTCGCCGACTCTCGCTCGGATGGGCGGGTGTCAACGTCACCAAGGCGGCGGTCACGATCTGGATGTTCGAGCGCGTGCCGTTCGCCCAGTTCGTCATGTTGAAGGGGGTGCTGTCGTTGGTGCTCGTCGGGGGGGCCGTCGTGGCATCGGTCGTCTCGTTCCGCTACGCGATGGCTCGCTTCGAAGCCGATGCGCCGACCCCGATCCCGATGCCCGTCCTGATCTGACCGCGATCGCCTCACGCCGTCGAGACCCCCCTGTCGACGATGCGCCCGTCTCGCATCTCGACGATCCGGTCGGTGGCGGCCGACACCGTGGGATCGTGGGTCACGAGGACGATCGTCGTCCCCCGCTCGTCCCGGATGCGGCGGAACAGCGCCAGCACGCTGTCGATCGAACGGGTGTCGAGCGCGCCGGTCGGCTCGTCGGCCAACAGGATCCCGGGCTCGTTCACCAGGGCCCGGGCGATGGCCAGCCGTTGGCGCTCACCCCCCGAGAGGCGCGGGGGCCGCATGGTCGCCCGAGCGCCGAGATCGACGGCATCGAGCAGCTCCAACGCCCGCACCCGCTTCTCGGCGCGCCTGCGGTGGGTTCCCATCATGGCGACCTCGAGGTTCTCGGTCGCGTCCAGGTGGGCAAGGAGATGGTGGAGCTGGAAGACCAGGCCGATCTCCCGGCGCCGGAACTCGTCGAGGTCGCCTCGTTGGACGAGGTCGCGGCCGTCGACCACGATCCGTCCCCGGCTGGGCCGGTCGAGCGCGGCGAGGAGATGCAACAGGGTCGACTTCCCGCAGCCCGAACGTCCGGTCACGGCGACGAACTCGCCGCGATCCACCGTCAGCGAGACCCCGTCGAGGGCGCGAATCGTCCCGTGGTCGTAGTCCTTGGCCACGTCGAACACCTCGATCATCGGTTGCGCCAGGTCACTCATGGCGCACGGCCTCGATCGGGAGGAGGCGCACGGCCCGCAACGCCGGGTACAGGGCTCCGAGGAAGGTCATCCCGAACGCGAAGCCGAGTGCCCGTCCGAACACCGCCGAGGTGAACTCCGGGCGGAAGACGCCGAGCAGGTCGGGGAGGCGCTCGAGGAACGCCACCGCGGCGAAGCCCAGACCCACCCCGGCGCCGGCTCCGAAGAGGCTGACGATCAGGGCCTCGCCGACGACCAACACCAGCAGCCGGCGTCGACTCCAGCCGATGGCTCTGAGCACTCCGAACTCCCGGGTGCGCTCGAAGAACGACAAGAGGGTGGTGTTCATCACCCCGACGGCGCCGATCAACAGCGCCAGGATCGATCCGCCGAAGTTGGCCGCGTTGAGCAGAGCCAGGTTCCGATCGACCCGCCCGAAATCCGACTCGGTCCGCACGGTCGCGAGTTGGGGGCTCTCGTCCTCGATCGCCGTGCGGAGTGATTCGATGTCGGCTGAGGGGTCGACCCGCACGAAGGCCAGCGTCAGCGCACCCGGTTTGCGCTCGCGGGCCTGGAGCGGCCGCAACGGCATCATCGCCGCCGAGTCGCCGAACACCTGGCCGGTCGCGAAGAGCCCGACGACCTCGAACGCGCTGTCGTCGATGTCGATCGAGTCCCCGACGCCCTTGTCGAGATCGGCGGCGATCCGGTAGCCGAGCATCACCTCGTTCTCGGCGTCGGCCGCGTAGCGCCGGCCGTCGACCACGCGTACACCGAACTCCTCCAACCCTTCCGGCTCGAGTCCCAGCTCGAGGAACAGCGGGTGCTCGTCGTCGAGGTCGACGGTGGCCACGAGCACCCCGATCGCGCTCTCGACCTCGGGGTGCGCCGAGATCCGTTGGAGATCACCGACGTCGAGCGCGCTGTAGAGCAGGTCGGAGACGCCTTCCTGGGCGACCGTGAAATCGGCCTTGCCCGTGCGGAGGATCGAGATCGCGGTCTCCCGCAGGCTGAACGTCAGCACGCCCAAGGCCACGACGGTCATCACCCCGATGGCGACGGCCGACGCGGTCAGGATCGAACGAGCGCGCCTGGTCAGGAGGTTCTTGACCACGAGGCTGAACATGGTCACCGGTCGGGCCCTCGCACTCGTGCCGGTCGTGTGACGGCGAACGGGCGACGCACCGGGGTGCTCACCCTGGGCACTCGGCACCGCCGATCACGACGAGCTCGCACCACGTCCGGGCCGACACCCTCCAGGTGTCGTCGGTTGCCACGGCCAGGCCGACGTTGCCGACGAGCGCCGGCAGGGTACCCACGATCAGGTCGTGCACCACCTCGGCGCATGGTGCCGCCACGCCCCGGGTCGGGCATGCATCGTCGCTCAGGAGCGTGACGGACTCGACCCGGACGCTGAGCTGTTGGGCTTGGGGATCGGCCGTGGCGTCCTCGAGCATCGTTCGGAACCGCTCGCCGTCCTCGAGGCGGGCGACCTTCGCGTCGACGTCGAGGTTCAGGCCGTCGAAGAAGACGGTGAAGGCGTCGGTGATCTCGGCCGTGGCCGCGCCGGCGTCGCCCGTGGGGGTGGCCGGTGTGGTCGGCGATGGTGCCGTGCTCGGGCCCGTTTCCGGCGGGAGGGTCGTCGGTGTTGTCGTGGCGCCGCCCGTGGTGGCCGTCGTGGCGCTGGGGCTGGTGCTGGCGCTGGTGCTGGTGCTGGTGCTGGTCGAGTCGGCCGACGAGGGCTCGTCGTCATCGCCGCACGCCGCTGCCACGATCAGGGCCACGACCACGGCAACGGCGAGCGACCCGCAATGGTGCGAGAACCTGGCGTTCATGGCCGTCGGCCTCCGAGCTCGGAGCGACCCACCGGGCCGTCGCGGGGCGGGATGATCACGACCGGCACCGGACAGTGCTGGGTCAGCTGGTGGCTCGTGCTGCCGAGGAGCAGCTCCGGGAACCCGCCGACCCCTCGTGATCCCACCACGGCCAGATCGGCGCCCAGGGCCTCGATGACCGCGAGCATCACCGACACCGGATGCCCGTCACGGATCTCGACCCGGCTCGCGATCTCGGATGATCGCAAGGGCTCGGACCACTCTTCGCTGCAGCGCCGCTCGATCTCCGCCCTCATCGTCCGGGAGGGGACGGGCAGCCCGTCGTCGCCCCGGCTCAGGAGCCCGATGCCGTGCACGGCGACCACCTCGGCCGAGACCAACTCGGCCAGGCCGATCGCCCAACCCAGTGCTCGTGCGGAGCCGGTCGAGCCGTCGAGGCCAACCACGATCGTGTCGATGTCCATGGCTGGATGGTGCCCCGTCGCCGCTCGGTGGCGTGAGAGTCGCGCGGCCCTGCCCGACCGGTCCGACCGACCCGTTGTGGTCGCCGTCGACCAACCGCTTGGGTGCACCTCGGTCGAAACGGGAACGTGACCAAGGTCCATCTGCCCCCAGGACGGGTCGTTGGCTTCTGTTCGGGTCTGTCGTGTGTGGACTTGAGTCAGGGCCGGAACCGAACCGTGCTCGAGCCCAGCACGAGCGTTGGCGCCGTGCCGAGGTTGCGCCGTCGAAGGCCGCATCGTGAAGACCTGAGTGAGGAGCGTCTGGTCATGAGGTTCGCACGCCAGGACCGACGGTATCGGCCTGCTCCCGGGCCCTGGGCCCGACCGTCAGCCCGGGTGCCGTCGGGTCATGATCCGAGCGTCCCCGTTCGATCGGTGTCGTGGTGGAGGCGGCTCACGATCGAGCTCCGGGCCCGACGAGCCGTACCTCAACTGCTCCTCAGCGTCTCGGCGCCGCCGGTGCGCGTTCACGTGGTGAGCCGAGGATCGGTGGCCGTGTTCAGGACCCGGTCCCAGCGTTGGCGATGCCTCGGTGCGGCTCGGCCGGCCAGACCACGGCGGTCGCCGCCTGGCCGAGGACCGGGGTGCCACGGGCCGGTCGTTCACCGGGTTGGACGCGTGCCTCGGAGCGATGGCACTGGGCAACGTCGACAGGCTCGTGGTGGCCCGTTCACTGCGCAGCCGGAGCGCAGTGCTCGGCGTGCGGTGCTGTGCTCACACCGACATCGGTGTGCCCGCGCTGCGGTGCCGGCACCCGACCCGTGCCCGATGTCGTCGAGCTGATCATCGACACGGTCATCGCTCAGGGAGCGACGGTGCGAGTGGCCGATCCGGAAGCCCTCGAGGCCTTCGGCGGCATCGTGGGTCGGAGGCGCTTCTCGGACTCGTCGACGTCGCCACCCCCGGCTGTCGTCACCTCGTGACCGGTGGTTCGTCCACGACGTCGTCGACGATCGCCGCGGTCCCGGGGTCCGCTCGGTCGGTACGGGGTCCTGTCGCGTCGGTTGCTCGGTACTCGGAGGGTGTGCTCGCCCGGGCGGCGTCGCTGAGGGCCATGCTCGGGACCGGAAAGGACGAAGGCCTCTGAACAACCGGACGGAGATGCGGTCGAATGAGGCGGTACCGAGATGGTGCCCGGAGCTCGAAGGAGGCGCAGTGCATGCTGCAATGGGAGATCGGCTCGTCGTGCCGAGTCATCGTGTGGGCCAGCCCGACCGGAGCGGGGTGATCATCGGTGTGAGGGGAGCTGAAGGTTCGCCGCCGTATCGTGTCGTGTGGGACGACGGTCACGAGGCCCTGTTCTTTCCCGGCTCTGATGTCGTCGTCGAGCATCTGCCCGCGGTCGTGCACCCCACGTGAGTGCCTGACACGGCGGATTCCCCAGGTGATGCGGCGCCGAGGGTTTTCCAAGGCCCCGAGAACGCGGCGCTCGACAGGGCCGCCGGTCTGGTCGTCGACGAGCTCGAGGCCCGAGGGATGCGGGTGCGTCTGATCTCGGACCGCATGAACCGTCGCAAGATCGAGCTCGTTGTCGATCCCGCGTGGGGTGACCCTCCGAAGTCCCGTCTCGGTGAGCTCCTCGATGTCGTGCTCGATCGCTTGGCCGGCGCCCACGTGTCGCTCTACCAGCGCACGATCGAGACGTTTCCGCGAGCGGTTCGTCAGCTTCGCCGATCGTCATCGAGCCGTCTCTCGATCGCAGGCACGAGCTCGATGACCGGTGCCCAAGGACGGCTCCAGGGCGGGGAGCTCACATGACATCGTTGGTACTCGGTCAGCCACTGCGTGGGGCGCCAGCTGAGCGGTCCCGGCTCGACGGTACTGAGGCGCCCTTCGTCTCGGTTGGCCACCCGGGGGCGGCGGATCTCGTCGTGGTCGCCAATCGTCTCCCGTTGTGCCGACCCTCTTCGCCGTCGAACGGCAGACGGAGCATCGACGCCGTGCCGACCGGCTGGGAGATCAGCCCGGGCGGGCTGGTGGGCGCCCTCGCCCCGGTGCTCGCGGCGCGTGGGGGCGCCTGGGTGGGTTGGCCGGGCACCACCGGGCTCACCCTGCCGTTCTCCCACGCGCACATGGCGTTGCACCCGGTCGCGCTCACGCCCCTCGAGCACGAGCGCTATTACGAGGGCTTCTCGAATCGAACGCTCTGGCCGCTGTATCACGACGCGATCCGAGCCCCGGAGCTCGATCTCGACTGGTGGAACGCCTACGTCAGCGTGAACGAAAGGTTCGCGGCCGCGGCCGCGGAGGTGGCGGCCCCCGGAGCGGCCGTCTGGGTTCACGACTACCAGCTCCAGCTCGTCCCCGCGCTGCTCCGACGACTCCGCAGCGACGTCAAGATCGGGTTCTTCCTCCACATCCCTTTTCCATCCCCCGAGCTGTTCGCTGGGCTCCCGTGGCGGCGACAGGTGATCGTTGGTCTCCTCGGCGCCGATCTCGTGGGCTTCCAGGTCCCGAACGACGCCGCGAACTTCGTGAGGAGCGCACGAGCGTTGGCTCGGGTCGACGTGTGCTCGCGTCGGCTCCGGTTCGATGGGCGTGCGGTCGACATCGGCGCCTTCCCGATCTCGATCGACGTCGAGAAGGTCGAGCGGGCTGCATCGAGCGACCAGACCGTCAGGCGCGCCGCAGCGATCCGCGACGAGCTCGGAGCTCCACGGCATGTCCTGCTCGGAGTCGATCGTCTCGACTACACCAAGGGCATCGTGGCCCGGCTGGAGGCGTTCAGGGACCTGCTGCGAGCGGGCGTGTTGTCGGTGTCCGATCACGTGATGGTCCAGGTCGCCGTCCCGAGCCGGGAAGGGCTGGTCCAGTACTGCGCCGAGCGTGAGCGGATCGAACGGCTGGTGGACGAGATCAACGGCGAGAACGCTCCGATGGGAAGACCCGCTGTTCACTACCTGCACCGCTCGCTGCCGTTCGACGAGCTGATCGCCCTGTACCGAGCTGCGGATGTCATGCTCGTGACCCCCCTTCGTGACGGCATGAACCTGGTGGCCAAGGAGTACGTGGCGTCCCGGATCGACGGCTCGGGGGTTCTCGTGCTCAGCACGTTCGCCGGATCCGCTCGGGAGCTCCACGCAGCGAGGTTGGTCGACCCACACGACGGTGACGACCTCCGCACCGCGATCGTCGACGCAGTCTCCATGCCCGTCGACGAAGCCCGTCGGCGGATGGCGCGCCTGCGCTCTACAGTCAGGAGCTCGACGGTCCACCAGTGGGCCGACCGGTTCCTGAGCGCCCTCGACCATGCATCGCTGCCCGTGCTGAGTGGCGCATGAACGGACCGAGTCCCTGGACGTTCGCAGGCGAAAGCCCGTCGATCGGGGCCTCGGGCCTGGTCACGCTCGTCGAAGGCTCCACATTCTGCCTGTCCGGTCGCGGCGGTGATGTCCGACCCGGGGGGGCCCCAGGGGCTGTTCCTGCTCGACACCCGATATGTGTCCCATTTCGAGCTCTGGATCGACGGTGAGGCCCCGGAGCCGCTGTCGGTGTCGGTGCAGGACCCCTACTCGGCGATCTTCGTCGCTCGGGGACGGCACCGACCCGGTCGAGCCGACGCGCATCTCCTGATTGTCCGCCGCCGGTACATCGGGCAAGGGGGCGTGAGCCCTCCTGTCGCTCTCTGACGTCACAGTGAACACCCGGTGTAGATGTGGAATCGTCTCTTCACGGCTTGTCCGAGATCGCGGACCCTGCGACACTCCCATGGTGGACGACATCCCGAAGGTCGGGTCGATCACCGGGAAGGACAGCGCAGGGTCGGCGGCACTGGCGGACTTCCGGCCGTTGGGCGAGCCGGTGCTCGACGACGCCGCGGTGTGGGCGGTCCTCGAGGCTGCACCCGACGGGATGCTGATCGCCGACGATCGAGGGTCGATCATCTTCGTGAACGGTCAGCTCGAGCGGCTCCTGGGGTACGACCGGCCCGAGCTGCTCGGGCAGGCGGTCGAGGTCCTGGTCCCTGCCGCGGTCCGAGGTGGTCATCGGGCCCATCGGCTCCGGTACCGGGCCGCGCCCACGAACCGGGAGATGGGTCAGGGTCGTGAACTCGTCGCTCGCCACCGCGACGGCACCGAGATACCGGTCGAGATCTCGCTGTCGCCCGTCGCCACCAGCTCGGGCGTGCTGACGGCGGTGAGCGTCCGCGACGTGAGTCGAGGTCGGAGTGACGACCGGGCCCGCCGGCGTCTGCTCGACCTGCTCGACCAGGTCCCCGAGGCGGTGTTCGTGTGCGACAGCGCGACGTTCCGGAACGAGTACGTGAATCGCTCGGCGACCGAGCTCCTCGGGTACGACCGCGACGAGCTCTTGTTGATGACCTGGTTCCACTACTGCCCGTTTTCGACCGAGGACGGGGCCGACGAGTTCCGGCACCGCATCGAGGGGGCGCCGGGCGGGCAGATCGAGATCGAGCTCGTCGTGTGCACACGCTCGGGCGACGACGTTCCCGTGGCGGCGCACTTCCAACGATCGATCGAGCTCACGACCGGGGCGGCGTTCTACACCGTGATCGTCAGAGACGTCCGCGAGCGGCGGGCGTGGGAGGCCCAGCTCAGCGCGAGCGAGGAGGCGTTCCGGATCGCCTTCGAGCAGGCCCCGATCGGGATGGCGGTCACGGCCATCGGCCACGACGACCGGCGCACCATCGTGCAGGCCAACGAAGCCCTCGCCGGGTTCCTGGGCTCCACAGTCGAGGCCCTGATCGGCCGTGACTTCGCCGACCTCACCCACCCCGACGATCGGGCGTCGAGCCTCGCGGCTGCGAGAAGCCTGCGTGACGGGACCACGCCCACCTACCGCACCGAGAAGCGGTACCTGCACGCCGACGGCAGCGCCGTGTGGGCCGAATTGCGTGCTGCTGCGATCGAGGCGTCCCCCGGCGATGCGGCCCGAACGCTGGCCCACGTCATCGACATCAGCGAGCGACACGCGATCGAGGTTCAGCGCGAGGGCGCGGTTCGGCTGCACGAGCTGGCCGTGTCGCTCACGGTCGAGCTCCTCGCCGGTGTCGAGATCGATTCGGCGCACCAGCTGGTTGCCTCGTCGGCGCTCGAGCTGCTGGCCGCCGACGGCGCCGCGATGATCGTCCATGCGCCCGGGTCCGGTCGGGCCGACGTCATCGCTCGTTCGGGCGCGCTCATGGAGGAGCTCGAGCGAGCCGGGGTCGCCATGAGCCCCGAGTTCCTGGACGGAGTCGGTTCGGTCGAGACGGTCCTGCTCGAACGGCCGCCCGAGAGCTCGGACCCGTCGGTCAGGCACCTGGTGGGGCCGGTCCTGTCGGTTCCGATCAGCGTCGGCGGCGAGCCACGCGGTGTCGTCGTGGTCAACCGCCGCACGGGCCGACAGCCCTTCGACGCGACCGACCTGCTATTCCTCCAGGCCTATGTTCACCAGGTCGGCCTCTCGTTCGAGCTGGCCGCTGCGCGCACGGCCCACGAGCGCCTGGTGGTGCTCGAGGATCGCGAGCGCATCGCCCGCGATCTCCACGACACCGTGATTCAGGACATGTTCGGCATCGGGCTCCAGCTCGCAGCGACCCTGCCGGCGTTCCCGAACGACGATCTGCGCCTTCGTTGCTCGGGCATGATCGACCAGATCGACGAGACCATCCGGCGGCTGCGCGTCTCGATCTTCGAGCTCCACCACTCGACCCGAACGTCGGCGTCGACCGTCATCGACGCCATCGGTGCCGTTCTCGACGAGGCCAGCCGGTCCCTCGGGTTCGCACCGTCGCTCCGCATCGACGGACCGGTCTCCGACATCGAGGCGGCCACGTCGGCCCAGATGGTCACGAGCCTGCGCGAGGCGCTCTCGAACGTGGCCCGGCACGCCAACGCGACCCGGGTCGAGGTCGTCATCGTGATCGACCCGGCCTCGATCGAGATGACGGTCGACGACGACGGGGTCGGCCCACCCGAGCCCGGCGTGTTGCGTCGCGGCGAGGGTCTCACCAACCTGCACCAACGAGCGGCGAGCGTCGGGGGCAGCGCCACCCTCACCCGTCGGGCTCAAGGTGGCGCCCGCCTCACCTGGACCGCCCGGCGCAGGCACGGCCACTGACGAGGCGAGCTTCGAGCAGGCCAACGCTCGACACGCTCATGTGCTCGAGGCGTTCGAGAACAGGCTCGGCCCTCGTACGGCTGCACTCGCCGCCGGTGCCGACGCCGTGTGCATCTTCGTGAACGACGTCGCTGACGCCGAGGTGCTCGGCCTGCTCGCCTCACTGGGCGTTCGCCATGTCGCGCTGCGGTGCGCTGGGTTCAACAACGTCGATCTGGAGGCCGCGGCCCGGCTCGGCCTGACCGTCGTGCGGGTGCCCGCGTACTCGCCGAACGCCGTGGCCGAGCACACGATCGCGCTGATCCTGGCGCTCAACCGTCGCGTGTACAAGGCCTACAACCGCGTTCGCGACGGCAACTTCTCGCTCGACGGGTTGGTGGGTTTCGACCTCGCCGGCAAGACCGCAGGGATCGTCGGCACGGGCCGCATCGGTGCGATCGTCGCTCGCCTGCTGTGGCACTTCCGCTCCGAGGTCGTGTGCTTCGATCCCATCGAGAACCCACGGGTGACCGAGCTGGGCATGCGCTACGTGGAGATCGCCGAGCTGTGGGCCCGGAGCGACCTCATCAGCCTCAACTGCCCGCTCACGCCCGGAACCCACCATCTCGTCTCGGCCACGGCCGTCGACGCCATGAAACCCGGGGTCATGCTGGTGAACACCGGGCGGGGTGCCCTGGTCGACACCGTTGCCGTGATCGACGGGCTCAAGACCGGCCAGATCGGCTCACTCGCCCTCGACGTGTACGAAGAGGAGGCCGAGCTCTTCTTCGAGGACCGGTCGGGCGAAGTGCTCACCGATGACGTGTTCGCTCGGCTCCTCACGTTTCCCTACGTGTTGATCACCGCGCATCAGGGGTTCCTCACCCGGGAAGCCCTGGCGGCCATCGCCGAGACCACCCTGGCCACCCTGGGTGACCTCGAGGCCGGGCGCCCGTGCCCGAACGAGCTACGCGCCCAGCGCTGATTGCTAGGAGCGCTGCGACCGGTATGCCGCGACGGCGTCGTCGAGGGTCGCGTACTGCGGGATCGTCGTGCCGAGCTCGTAGCGTTCGAGGAGCTCACGGACCGGGTGCGCGGCCTCGGCCATCACCAGAGTGACACCGGTCGAGCGGAGCTCCTCGGCCAGTGCCTCCAGCACGTCGCCGGCGGTCGCGTCGACGTCGTTGATGGGCGAGGCGTCGATCACGACCCAGTGCACCGGCTGGGACGCGTCGGCAACGGTCTGAAGCAGGCGGTCGCGGAACCGTTCCACGTTGACGTGGAACAGGGGAGCGTCGAAACGGAACAGCACCAGTCCCGGCTCGGTCAGCGCCGCGGGAGCGATGTCGACGTCGGCGAAGTGCCCGGTGTCGGCGAGGCGCCCGATCACGGCGTCGTGCGGACGGCCAGCTCGGCGCAAGACGTCGAGCAGCGACAGCACGACCGCCACCGCGATGCCCTCGAGCACCCCGATGGCCACGACGCCCACGACCGTGGCGACGGCAACGAGCAGCTCGCTGCGTCGATGCCTCCACAGGCGGGCCAGCCCGGCGATGTCGATGATGCGGCTGACGGCGACGATCACCACGCCCGCCAGCGCGGCGACCGGGACGTTCTCGAGCGGGCGGGTGAGGAACGCCAACACGGCGACGAGGATCGCCGCCGCGCTCAACGAGGCCAATGGCGTGTGCGAGCCCGCATGCTCGGCGACCGCGGTGCGCGCCGCGCTGGCCGAGGCGGCGATGCCCCCCGACAGCCCCGACGCGACGTTGGCCGCGCCCAGCCCCACGAGGTCACGGTTGGCGTCGACCCGGTAGCCGTTGCGGACGGCGAACGCCCGCGACGTCGCCGTGGTGTCGCCAGCGGCGACCAGCGCGATGGCCGCCGCCGGGGCCAGGAGATCGAGGACGTCACGGAGATCGACATCGGGCCAGGCCAGGCTCGGGAGGCCGCTGTCGATCGAGCCGATCACCGCGACCCGGTCGCCCAGACCCGCCAGCTCGACGATCACCGTGGCCGCCACCACCGCCACCAGGACGCCAGGAACCCTCGGGGCCAGCCGTTGCTGGAGGACGATCACGGCGATCACCGCCCCGCCGACGATCGCTGCGGCGATCCGGGTGTCGTCGAGATGCCGGGCCAGCTCCCAGGCGCGAGGAACCGGATCGTCGGCGTTCACCCGGATGCCGAGGAGGCGGGGGAGCTGGCTCACGATCACGGTGACCGCCAGCCCGGCCTGGAATCCCAGGAGGACCGGTTGCGACAGCAGCTCGGCGAGGATCCCGAGGCGTACGAAGCCGGCGAGCAGCAGGACGACCCCGGCGAGCACGGCGACCATCCCGGCCAGGGCTGCGTACCGCGCAGGGTCGCCGCCGGCGAGCGGGCCGACCGCAGCAGCCAGCATGGCCGCGGTGGACGCGTCGAGCCCGAGCACGAGTTGGGGCGACGAGCCGAGGCAGGCGTACGCGACGAGCGGGAGGACGCACGTGTACAGGCCGGCTGTCGGGGGCATGCCGGCGACCTCGGCCATCCCCATCGAGAGGGGAACGGCGATCGCCACGATCAGCACCCCGGTGGTGAGATCGGCCCGGAGCCATCGTCGCTGGTAGCCGCGCACCCATCCCAGCACGGGCGACGGTCCGACCGTCCGGATCGGATCGGGCGTGGCTGCCGTCATTCGTGGGTGTCCGCTTGCGGGATCGGTGCCGAGCCCGAAGCGGAGGTTGGTGTGGTGGCCTGTTCCGCGTCGTGGCGCAGGTAGACGAACCAGTACACCAGCCCGACGAGCAGTGCTCCGCCGATGATGTTGCCGAGGGTGACCGGCGCCAGGTTGTGGGTGAGGAATCGGCTCCACGTGAGCGGTCCGCTGCCGGTTGTGCCGTCGTCGAGGAACAGCCCGACAGGGATGAAGTACATGTTCGCGACGCTGTGCTCGAAGCCGGCGACCACGAAGGCGCTGATCGGCAGGATCACGATCACGACCTTGTCGACGACCGACCGTGCGCTGGCGCACATCCAGACGGCGAGACACACGAGCACGTTCGCCAGCACCCCTCGGAGGAGCGCGTCGGTGAACGACAGCTCGGTCTTCGCCGTGGCGATCCCGAGCGCCCGGACCCGGAGGGCGCCGTCGGCGGTGTCGAAGTGCCCGCTCCGGTAGGTGAGGTAGGCGATGACGATGGCGCCCACGAAGTTGCCCACGTAGACGATGACCCAGTTGCGGATCAATGAGCGGGTCGAGACCCGCCGGCTGGCCCACGCCATCACGATGAGGTTGTTGCCCGTGAACAGCTCGGCGCCGCCGACCACGACCAGGACGAGCCCCAGCGAGAAGGCGACGCCCGCCGCCAGCCTGATCGGGCCCGTCGGCGTGACCCCGACGCCGGTCGTCGACACCACGGTCGAGAACAGGGCCCCGAACGCGATGAACGCGCCGGCCAGCATGGCCAGCACCAGCATCCGGTCCCAGGCCATCTCGGCTTTGGCCACCCCCGACTCCTCGGCCTTGACGGCCATGTGCCGGGGAACCAAGGCATCGAACGCGTTCGGCTCGGGATTCACGACGCCAGTCAAGCCTCCCGGCGACTCGTGCGCATGAGGCGTTCGGCGCTCACCGGGAGGACCTCCGTCCCGGCGGGAGCTGCTGACGGGCCGGCGACAGGGCTCTGGCGAAGCAGAGCGTCTACTCGGCGAGCTCGATGCGACGACCCTCACGAGCCTCGCGGACAGGAACATGAATCGAGATGGGCGTCCGCTCCAGGAGGCGTCCGATCAACGCCCCGAGGAATCGGCCGGCTTGAAGATCCGGGGGGACCAAGTCATTGCGGACTCGGACAGGAAGCCCATCGACACGAGCGGGTAGCGACCGCGGACATTCTTGGCGTCGCCGTACGCTTCCTCGAACCGATTTTTCCGGTTGTTCCCGAACGACGAGACCATGCT
>VFJJ01000203.1 GCA_009886115.1 Actinomycetota bacterium | reverse complement strand
TAGCCCATGAGGTACAGGACCTTGACCGGAGGCTCAGGAGTCACGGGGAGCATCAGAATGACATCCTCATCAACTCAGACATGTCTGGATGCCGTCGAGGAAACCCTGGCGGAAGGCGTCGACCCGTTCGAAGGCGGTGTTGCCGCTGTCGACGCCGGGGTCGGACGCGCTGCCGAAGACCAGGAAGGCCACGATGGCCTCGTCGAGGTCACCGGCCGACAGCGTGAGCCCTTCGTCCGGGTCGCGGTGTGCGGCGTTGCCGGCCCAGGCCCCGCTCAGACAGTCGATCTGCAACAGCGTGGCCGCATCGAACTCCTCGATGCCCAGACGGATGCCCGCGGCACGGGCGTATTGGTTGGCGATCAGCATGCCCACCGCGAAATCGCCGATCTGGTCGATGACGGGCACGAACAGCCCGGGCTCGTCCCACGCGATGTAGTCGTCGGCGAGGCAGTACCACACGTTGTCCAGCGCGAACTCGGGATCGACGTCGGTGCCTCCGCAGGTGAGCGCGTCGACCTCGCCGTCGTAGGGGACGAAGTTCGAGATCGGGACCCACTCGGCGTCGAACTCCTCGGGGAAGGCGGTGGCCCAGAACTCTTCGAGGTCGACGATCACGAACTCGATGGTCTCGTCGAGCGGGAGGTTGCCCTGATTGGCCTGTTCCTCGACCGTGAACTCCATCTGGGTGATGACCACGGTGTCGAGGGTGTAGCCAGCGCACTCGGCGGCGCCGTTGTCGATGCCGTCCTGGAACGCGTTGACCCGGTCGAACGCGCTCCCGTGGGCGAGCGGATCACGCTCGGACGTACCCGGGACGTCTGCCAGGGTCAAGAATCCGGCGATGGCGAGGTCGAGGTCTTCGGCGGTCACCTCGAAGTTGGGAACGGTACCGTCGGCGACAGCGCCCACCCAGGCCCCGGCGTAGCAGTCGGCCTGGTTCTCCTCGATCACCGTCGGCGCCTCGAAGTCGGCTCTCGCCTGGATGGCGTGGCCGAACTCGTGGGCGAACACGATGCCCAACGTGAACGGCCCGAACCGCTCGAACAGCTGGGGGATCAGATTCTCGTTGTCCCAGGCGATGAGGTCGGCCGAGGGGCAGTAGAACGCGTTCTGGGCGATGTCGTCGTACGAGGGCGGCGGATCGCCGCACGGGGGCTGGTCCGACTCCGAGGTGTACGGGTGGAACCCGCCCTCGATCGGCTGGTAGTCGTCGCCGAAGACCTCGGGGTACGCATCGATCCAGAAGCTCTGCACGCTCTCGAGGGCGTCGCAGACGATCTCGTCGTGGTCCTCGTCGCCACAGTCGGTGGGTGTTCCGACATCGGTGGTGTCGCCCGAGGGCTCGTTGTCGTCGGTTCGGGGCTCGTCCTCGTCGCTGCGCGGCGTGTCGTCATCGGTGCGCGGGGTGTCGTCAACGCTGCGCGACGCTGACGACGATCCCGAGTCGCCGCTCCCGCAGGCCGACGTGAGCAGCGTGAACGCGATGGCACACGCGGTGACGAGAGTCCGAGGCGAGCAACGGTGCACGGAAGTCCTCCATCGAGACGAGCACCCACGATCTTACGGGTTGATTCGGGCCCCCGAGACCGCGACGAACGAGCCCGGCGCCCGCGGTCAGCGGGCGGGGACCGCGGTGAACCCGCAGTACGGCTGGAGCACCTCGGGCACCGAAAGCGACCCGTCGGACTGCTGGTAGTGCTCGAAGATGAACAACAGCGTGCGACCGATCGCGCAGGCAGTCCCGTTGAGGGTGTGCACGAGCTGTGTGCCCGCGCCCGCGCCCTCGCCTCTGAGCCGGGTGCCCAGCCGGCGGGCCGAGTAGTCGGTGTAGTTCGAGCACGACGTGACCTCGCGGTAGCAGCCTTCCGACGGCAGCCACGCCTCGATGTCGTACTTCTTGGCGGCGGGGTTGCCGAGGTCGCCGGCGGCCACCACGATCACGCGGTAGGGCAGGCCCAGATCGGCCACGATCGACTCCTCGATCGACAGGAGGAACTCGTGCTCCTCCCACGACCGTTCGGGGGAGCAGTAGGAGAACATCTCGACCTTGTCGAATTGGTGCACCCGGAAGATGCCGCGCGTGTCCTTGCCATAGGTGCCGGCCTCCCGTCGAAAGCACGGTGAGATCCCGGCATAGCGCAGCGGCAGCGAGGACCCGTCGACGATCTCGCCCAGGTGGATGCCGGCCAACGGCACCTCGGCCGTACCGACCAGGAACAGCTCGCCGCCGTCGACGTCGTAGACCTGCGAGCGGTCGGTGGGGAAGAACCCGGCCGCCTCCATCATGTGCTCTTGCACCAGGACCGGGGGGACGACGGGAACGAAGCCGTGACCCACCAGACGTTGCGTGACCCACTGCACGAGCGCCAGCTCGAGCAGCACCGCCTCGCGCATGAGATATGCGAAGCGCGATCCGCTGATGCGCACCGCCCGCTCGCCGTCGACGAAGCCCATCCGCAGGCCGTAGTCGGCGTGGTCGAGCGCCGGGGCCGGCGTCTCTCCACCCACGGTCTTGACGACGACGAAATCATCGGCCCCGCCGCTCGGCACCGACGGATGGGCCGGGTTCGCGATGCGGATGGCGAGCTCTCGGAACTCGTTCTCGGCCAGGGCCACCAAGGGTTCCCGGGCCGAGAGCTCGGCCTTGAGCTCGCCCGCCACGGCGATCTTCGCGGGACGATCGGCGGCCGGCGCCTTGGCGATCTCCTTCGATGCCGCGTTCTGCCGGGCGCGGAGGGCCTCGATCTCCTGGCGGACGGCGAGGCGCCGGTCGTCGGATGCGAGGAGCGCGTCGATGGCCTCGGGAGAGGCTCCCTTGCGAACGGCACCGTTGCGGTACTCGGGGTCGTCGCGCAGACGGCGGACGTCGATCATGGCGCAACCCGCGTTCGTGGTCTGTACATGCTCACGGTTGCCAGGGTACCGACGCGAGACGCCGTCCCATCCGACCCGAGCCCCACCGGCGACGGGCCGAGCTCACCAGACGAAGGGGTCGGGGTCGAGCCCGAGCGCCGAGCGCCCGGCTTCGGCATAGCTGCGTTGGTTGACGAGCGTGTGCTGGCTGATGGTCGTGATGTCGCGCAGGTGCCGGTCGAGCGGCGACTTACGGTAGAGCGTGGCTCCCGATCCGGCCTCGTACATGCCCCGGACCGCGTCGCGGCTCGAATGGAACGCGTTCGTGATCGACAGCCGGAACTCGGCCACCTGCCTGGCCGAGGGCTCACCGCCAGCGAGGCTGGTCTGCCACACGTCATGCATCACGTCGTAGAGCCAGGACTTGGCCGAACCCACCTGCGCCTGGGCCCGGCCCACGGCGGCCTGCACGAAGGCGTCGTCACGCAGCGTTCCCGACGTGCTCGCCGACGCGCTGGCCGAGGTACGAACCGTCTGCTGGGCCAGCTCGACAAGGTCGTCGATGGCGCGGCGGGCGATCCCGAGCGCCACGGCGGGCGCCTTGCTCACCATCCACCAGCGGAAACGGAACAACGGCGCAGCGTTGGTCGAGGTGTCGGTGAACACGTTGAACGTGTGCTTGAACGGCACCTCGACGCCGTCGGCGACGAAGTCGTTGCTGCCGCTGCCAGCCAGGCCGGTGGTGGTCCAGGTGTCGACGATGCTCACGGCCTCGGACGGCATGACCGCCATGACGATCTTGGGTCTGCCGCGCTCGAGGACGGGCTTCCCGTCGTCGTGGACGACGCACCCGCCGACCATGAAGCGGGCATGGAGGGACGCCGATCCGAACGACCACCGGCCGGTGACCATGTAGCCCCGCTCGTTGAGCACGGCCCGTCCGCTGGGAACGTGCACGCCGCACGTGACCGCGTCGAGGTCAAGGTAGAGCTTCTGGGCCGCCTCCTCGTCGAGGTGGGCGCAGTAGTAGCCACCGTCGCAGCCCGTCATGGCGACCCACCCGGTGGAGCCGTCGTGGAACGAGAGCTCCTCGATGATCTGCATCTGGGTGATGGGATCGAGCTCGGGGCCGCCCATCGAAGCGGGCATCGGCATCCTGAAGACGCCGGCCCCCTGGAGCGAGCGCACGAGCGCGTCGGGGAGCCGGCGCTCGCGCTCGATCCAGTCGGACGCTCCACGGATCTGCGGGCCGAGCGCCCGAGCGGTGGTCATGATGCTGGTGCCGGTGATCACCAGGGACTCCTCAGAGGGGGAAGTGGAGTATGTGAACTATGTGGTCATTGTGCACCATGTGGGCATTGATGGCAAAAGGGACACCCAGGCGAGCGCCGCCGGGCTGAGCTACCGGGCTGGGCTACCGGGCTGGGCTACCGGGCTTGGAAGGCCGCGGCGCGCTTCTCGAGGAACGCCGCGATGCCCTCGCGACCGTCGTGGGTGCGGCCCGCATCGCTGATGGCCCGGGACTCCAGCTCGAGCTGGGTCTCGAGACCGTTCCCGAAGCTGGCCCGCAGCAGCCGCTTGGTCGCCCCGAACGATCGGGTCGGGCCGGCGGCGAGGGTGACCGCCACCGCCTCGGCCTCCTCGCCGAGGCGATCATCGGGGACGACCCGGGTGACGAGCCCGGCCGACTGGGCCTCGGAGGCCGACAGCGGCCGGTTGAGCAGCGACATCTCGAGGGCCCGACCCAGACCGACGCGCCGAGGCAGGAACCAGGTCGAACCGCCGTCGGGCACCAGACCGACGAGCGTGTAGGCCATCACGAACTTGGCCGACTCGGCTGCAATCACGATGTCGGCACCCGCGACGAGGCCCAGGCCGGCGCCCGCAGCCGAGCCATGGACCGCGGCGATCACGGGGGCGTCGAGCTGGGTGAGGTGCGTGACGGCGGTGTGCAGGTCGACCGTCACCTCCTTGATGTACGACCCGAGACGGTCGCCCTGCGCCGCGAAGGCCTTGAGATCGCCACCGGCGCAGAACGCGGGCCCGGCTCCGGTGATGAGGACCGCCCGCACCGAGCGGTCCTCGTGCAGGGCCAGGGCCGCGGTCGCGAGATCGCGCGCCAGGTCACGCTCGATCCCGTTGCGGGCCTCGGGCCGGTTGAGCGTGAGGCGGGCGATGCCGTTGGTGATGTCGAGGAGGATCGTGGTGAAGGCCATGGCCCGATCATCGCACCTCTTCGACGCTCCGGCGCGGAGGCCCGTAGCGTTGGCCCGGGTCCGGTCGGCGGTCGTCGGCCGTCAGCCCGGTCCGCCGCTCGTCTTCAGGCAACGAGGTCAGCCATGGCATGGGATTTCGAGACCGACCCTGAGTTCCAGGAGCACCTCGACTGGATGCGGTCGTTCGTCGACGACGAGATCATCCCCCTCGAAGCGGTGTGGGACGAGATGAGCATGGCGCAGTACGACGCGGCGACCGCTCCGTTGAAGGAGCAGGTCAAGGCCCGGGGGCTGTGGGCCGCGCACCTCGATCGCGAGCTCGGCGGGCAGGGCTTCGGCCAGGTGAAGCTGGGGCTGATGCACGAGATCCTCGGGCGCTGTCGCATCGCTCCGGGCGTCTTCGGCAACCAGGCGCCCGACTCCGGCAACGCCGAGCTCCTCGCCATCGGCGCCGACGCCGAGCAGAAGGAGCGATGGCTGTGGCCCCTGCTCGCCGGGAAGGTACGCAGCGCCTATTCGATGACCGAACGCGACGTCGCCGGGTCGGACCCCACGCTCATCCGCACCACGGCCGTACGTGACGGCGACGAGTACGTCATCAACGGCCACAAGTGGTTCACGTCGAACGGCTCGGCGGCCGACTTCCTCATCGTCATGGTGCGCACCAATCCCGACGTGTCGGCGTACCAGGGCTGCTCGATGATCGTCGTGCCCACCGACACGCCGGGCGTCAACATCCTGCGCGACGTCGACACCATGACCCATCCGCACGGTGGCACGTTCGGCCGACCCGGTGGGCACTCCGAGATCGTCTACGACAACGCCCGCGTGCCGGTCTCGAACCTCATCGGCCGGGAGGGTGAGGGCTTCCTGCTCGCACAGAAGCGCCTGGGCCCCGGGCGCATCCACCACGCCATGCGCTGGATCGGTCAGTCGCAGCGGGCCTTCGACATGATGTGCGAGCGGGCCCTGTCGCGCTACGCCCACGGTTCGTTGCTGGCCGAGAAGGGCCAGGTGCAGGACTGGATCGCCGACAGCCACGCCGAGATCCAGGCGGCCCGTCTCCTCACGCTCCAAGCCGCGTGGAAGATGGACCGGGAAGGGTCGTCGAAGGCGCGCGTCGAGATCGCGGTCATCAAGTACTTCGGCGCCAAGGTGCTCTACAACGTGATCGACAAGGCGATCCAGGTCCACGGCTCACTCGGGTTCTCGACCGACCTGCCGCTCGAGTCGATGTACCGCCACGCCCGAGAGGCCCGCTTCGTCGACGGTCCCGACGAGGTACACCGTCAGACCGTGGCCCGCCAGATGCTCAAGAGATACCGCCCGGTCGACGGGCTACCGAGCGAGCACGTCCCCACCCGCCAGGCCCACGCACGCGAGAAGTTCGCGAGCTATCTCGAAGCCGCCACCGCCGACGCCTAGTTGTTACTGCCGGGTAACTGTTTTCCTTGTCCCACCAGGAGAGACAACCCGGCCCCGCTGGCATGTCGGGGCGATGAGACGGGGTAGGATCGCGGGAGTTCCACCAATCCCTCCGGGTTGGGCTCATCGACTTCCCCGGCACTCCGGCGTCCATGCCCCGATCCCGACGTACACATCTCACCGGGTAGGGAATTTCATGCTGCTGGACGTTCTCATCGTGCTCATCGCCGGATTCCTCGTCACGCAGGTTGCCATCCTCGTGACGACCATCTACCTCCACCGGGGCCTGTCCCACAAGGGTCTCGTGGTCAAGAATCCCACGGCACTGGCATTCCGGGGCTTCTTGTGGCTCACCACGGGGATGCGACCCCGCGAGTGGGTGGCCGTGCATCGCAGCCACCACGCCAACGCCGACACCGTCGACGATCCGCACAGCCCGATCGTGCTCGGCTACTGGAAGGTGCAACTCACCAACGCCGCGCTCTACCGGCGCACGGCCAAGGACGGCGTCACGCTCACCAAGTACGCCAAGGATCTGCCGGCCGACCGTTGGGACCGGGCGCTCTTCGACCGGGGCATCCTCGGGCTCGTGATCGGCATCGCGGTGATGTGCGGCGCCTTCGCGCTCCTCACCGACCACTGGTGGCTCGGCCTGTTCGCCGCCGCCTGGCACATGACCGCCTACATCATGCTCTCGGGCGCGATCAACGCCTACGGCCACGTCCGGGGCAGCCGTCCCCTCGACACCACGACGGCCACCAACAACCAGTGGCTGGCGTACATCACCGCCGGCGAGGGGCTCCACAACAACCACCACGCGCTGGCCACGGCAGCCAAGTTCTCCTTCGCCAAGGGTCAGCACGACCCTGCGTGGGGCGTCATCAAGTCGCTCTCGACGGTCGGCCAGATCTCGGTGCGCCACGACCCCGCCAAGGTCTCGTCTGCGGTCTGAGGCTGGCAGTCGACCACCCACCGACGCTGCGCGACAGCTCCCCCACGGGTGGGGGCGACTCGCTCCCGCTCGGCGGGGGTCAGTGGTCGAGGCCGGGGATGCGGCATCGGATCGCCAGGCTGTACTTCACGCCGCTCGTCACCGGGGTCGAGCCGTGAGGATGGGTGACGAGCGACGGCCACGCGAGCAGGTGGCCGACGGGCACGCCCACGTCGGTGAAGCGTTGCCTCGGGAACTCGGTGTCGCCTCCGCCGTATCCAGGGTTGAGGCGGACTGACGCGCTCACCTGGGCGACGTCGTGGTGCAACCGCAGCGACGAGTCGGCTGCGGGGATGAGCCGGATCACGAACGCGTCCTGCAGACCGGCGAACTCGTCGTGGGGCCAGTGCCGCTGGAGGACGGGCCAGACGCGCAGGCCCATGTGGTCCTCCACGTACTGGAGGAGCGCGGGGCTGATCGCCGCCAGTGAGACCCGCCGGGCGGGGACGGGATCGTCGTCGGGGTCGTCGGCAGCGGCCCAGCGACCCACGGCCTCGGCCGTGCTGATCACCGATGCACACATCTCCCGCGTCCAGAAGGGAACCTGCACGATCTCGTCGGCGACGACGGTCGATCGGGAGTCAGGGTCGGGCGCCCCGTCGTAGGTGTAGACCCGGCAACGTATCTCGCGTCAGGGGCCCAGGGGGCGTCGTGGGGGTCGACCAGCCCGGTCATCCATCGATCCACGGCGGCCGGCGGTGCCCGGCGGGCGCGCCATGGGCCCGGGGCCGGCCAACGTCGACGCAGATGTGAAAGAGTCGACCAGCGGCGCAATCCACGATCGACGACCCGGGGGCGAGGGCATGAGCACAGATCGGCGAGTGGCGGTGGTGACAGGGGCGAGCCGGGGCATCGGCAAGGTCTGCGCCCAGTGGTTGGCCAGAGCGGGCTACGACGTGGCCATCACGGCCCGGACCGTCAACGAGGGCGAGGAGCGCGAGCACTCGTCGACGCTCAAGAAGTCGAACACCAAGCCGCTGCCGGGATCGCTGTCGGCGACGGCTGCGCTCGTCGAGGCCGAGGGGCGCCAAGCGCTGATGGTCCCGGCCGACCTCACCGACTTCGCTTCGCTCGGCGCGGCGATGGCCCGGGTCGAGGAGCGCTGGGGCCGTATCGACGTGCTCGTCAACAACGGCCGCTACATCGGGCCCGGCCACATGGACCGCATGCTCGACACGCCCATCGACCTGCTCGACAAGCAGATCCAGGCCAACGTGCTGGCGATCATCGTGCTCTGCAAGCTCGTGCTCCCCGGGATGATCGCCCGGGGCGACGGCACGATCATCAACATCACGTCGGGTTCGGGCTACTCCGACCCGATGAAGCCGGCGGGCGACGGTGGTTGGGGTATGGGCTACGGCATCTCGAAGGCCGCCATGCAACGCATCGCCGGCTTCCTCCACGTGGAGCACGGCAACCAGGGGATCAAGGCGTACAACGTGCAGCCGAACCTGATCGCCACTGAGCGCATCGCCGCCGACATGGCCGAGTTCGGCGTGGTGGGCGGCGCCCCCGCCGACGTGATCGGCGCCGTCGTGCACTGGCTCGTCACGTCCCCCGACGCCGAGCAGTGGAACGGCCGCAACCTCGAGGCCCAGTACCTCTGCCACGAGCTGAAGCTGCTCCCGGGTTGGGACGGGCCCGAGCCCAACGCCGCGCCCATCCGCTACGACCTCTCGGGGGCCGAGATGCTGCGCCTCGAGAACTCCCGGCGGGCCGAGCTCGGCATGGCCCCCATCGAGCAGTAGCCGGTCCGGGCCCCCGTCCACCCGCAACCTGCCCCAGGGCCTCCCCCGCGGCCTCCCCCAGAGCCTCCCGTCGCCACAGTGGCAGTGGAATCGATCACATGTGATCGAGCGCACGACCAGTGACGTACGAGGAGCGACAGCCGACGAACCCCATCCTCCAGCGCACGAGCACACGAACAGGAACAGGAACAGCCTCATGGCCTTCACCATCGACATCAGCGGCCGTAGGGCGCTCGTCACCGGCGCCGGCCGCCACACGGGCCGCCGGTTCGCGCTGGCGCTCGCGCAGGCCGGCGCCGAGGTGGCCGTCAACGACATCGTCGTCGACGCCGCCGAGGCCGTTGCCGCCGAGATCCGGGCGGCGGGAGGCACCGCGGTGGCCACGCCGTTCGACGTGACGAGCTACGACGAGGTGGCCGCCGCGATCGGGGCGTTCGAGCCCGACATCCTCGTCAACAACACCGGCGCCACCGGTGCCATCGACACCACCATGCCGCGCTTCGTCGACACCGACCCCGCCTCCTGGCGGCCCCTGGTCAACATCAACCTGTACGGGACCCTCAACTGCACCCACAGCGCCCTGCCAGCCATGCGCCGCAAGGGGTGGGGACGGGTCATCACCATCGTGAGCGACGCATCCCGCAAGGGCGACCCGGGCCTGGCCGTCTACGCGGCGTCCAAGGCGGCGTCGGCCGGATTCATGCGCACGATCGCCTCCGAGGTGGGTCGCGACGGCATCACCGCCAACTGCCTGTCCTTCGGCACGCTGGCCTACGAGCACCTCCCGCCCATGCCCGACGACCGCTCCAAGGCGATGCTGCGCGGTTACGCCATCAGGCGCTTCGGCACTCCCGACGATCCGGTCGGCGTGCTCGTGATGCTGGCCTCCGACCACGGCTCATGGATCACCGGCCAGACCATCCCCGTCAACGGCGGCTACACCAACGCCCTGTAGGAGCCGTCACCGACCACCGACGCCGCGGCCGGTCCTCGGCCAGCCCGGGACCGTGATCCACAGCCCGCCGAGCAACTGCCAGTAGGCCCCGGCCCACGCGCGACTTCTGGCCGATGCTCCGGTGGTGTCGGTGTCAGTCGAGGAGGCCGAGGAAGGTGACTTCGATGCGGCGGTTCTGGGCCATGCCCTCGGGGGTGTCGTTGGATGCGACGGGGGCGCTCTCGCCCCGGCCGACCGCTGTGAGGCGTGAGGGGTCGGTGCCCTGGGCGACCATGGAGCGGACGATGCTGTCGGCCCGGCGTTGCGAGAGCCTGAGGTTCGAGCGTTCGGTCCCGAGCGAGTCGGTGTGGCCCTCGATGAGCAGCCTCGCGTGAGGGTTGAGCTTCATGGCCACGACGGCCAGATCGATGACCTCCGCGAACTCGGGCCCGATACGGGTGCTCCCGGACTCGAAGAGCACGGCCTCGTCGGCGATCACCCGTGCGTCGGACGTGCGCGGCGCGCGCGGGTCGATCACGTACTCGTCGACCACGTTTCCCGCGCCCACCACGGCGGCCGCCTTGGCGACGAGCGCATCGGCGGTCGCCCGATCGACCACGGCGCCTTGCAGGTAGAGCTTGCCCTTCGAATAGACGCCGAAGTGCGGGGGTATCTCGCCGACAGGCGCCAGCGAGGCCGAGCTGTTCGACGTGCTCGGGGGGCTTGGCGGGGCGGCTGGGAGCGTCGGGCTCAGGCTCGGGCTGAGCGTCGGGCCGGGGGCAGTGGTCAGCCTCGCGCCAGCGGTCGAACTCGTCGCCGGGGACGAGCTCGAGGCGGGGGCCGCGACCCGGCTCGGGCTCGGGATCTCGTCGACCGGGTCGATACCGGCGGCGATATCGCGGGAGATGGACGGCGGCGAGGCCTGGCCGTCACCCGCTTCGCCGCCGCCAACTCGGGTGACGATGGCGATCCCGGCGATCACGACGACGGCGGCGAACGCGACCCCGATCGCCCTGACCAGGGAGCCCCGAGGCCGAGGAGGCGCCAGATCGTCGAGCGACGCGGTCCCCAGCGGCGACAGCGGCGACAGCGGCGACAGCGGCGACAGCGGCGACAGCGGTGCCGCAGATGAGGCACGAGCAGGAACAGGAACAGCGGCCGGAGCAGGGGGTTCGACGGGAACTCGTCGTGTCGACTCGGCCCAGCGTAGGAGCTGGGCCTCGCTGAGCTCGTGGAGCGGGTCCGTTCGCGGCGCTGGCACGGGCGGCTGCGAGAGCGACAGCGGGGGAACGACGACGGCGCGAGCCGACAGGCCGTCGGGTCGCGCAGCAGTCGGGCGGCTGTCCGAGGAGCCGGCCCGATCGCTCGGCGACGTGCTCATTTCGTCTCCATCGGCACGCTGACCAGCTGACCTGAGTCGTCGGGCGACCGCTCGAGCCACCGGGGCGACGGTACGGTCTGCGCCGGACCCGGGGCTGTCCCCGAACGGGGGCCCGAGGCTCGGGGGCAACTCCCGTTGCCGGCGGATCGCACCAAGTGCACCATTTGGTATCAGCCGGCCCGATCCTCGATCACCATACGAGAGCATTCCCACTCCCGACCCGAGCCCGCCCCGCCAGGAGCGACGATGGACAGCTTCGAGACACGGATCGTCGCCACGAACGTCACCCGCCAGTTGACCGGCAGCCGGCACCCGGGCGAGCGCGTCCCGGGCGGCCCGGGCGACGCCGAAGCCGGCGGCGATCTCGACCAGGTGCCCGGCTACGTCCTCGAGCGCGAGCTCGGCCGCGGCGGCTTCGGCACGGTCTGGTTGGCGACCAGGACGGCCACGGGACGGGAGTGCGCAGTGAAGCTCGCCCACGGGCCGCTCGACGAGACGGCCCGGCAGCGCTTCGACCTCGAACGCCGGGCGCTCGAGCTGCTCTCGGGCCATCCGCACGTCGTGCGCATCGACGACTCCGGGCTCACCATCGCGGGTCGGCCCTTCCTCGCCATGGCGTACATGGCCGGCGGCACCGCAGCCGATCGAGTGGAGCGGAACGGCCCGGTCCTGTGGGAGCAGGCCGTTCCACTTCTCGTGCAGGTGTGCGCCGCCGTCGAGGCCGCCCACCGATCGGGGATCGTGCACCGCGACATCAAGCCCGAGAACATCCTCCTCGACGACCGGGGCCGGGCCCACCTGAGCGACTTCGGGATCGCGACCACGGCCACCACCGTGCTCACGATCGAAGGCTCGATCACCGCCAGCGTGGCCCACGCCGCGCCCGAGATCCTCTGTGGCGCCAAAGGCTCCGTGCAGTCCGACGTGTACTCACTGGGCTCGACGCTCTACGCGCTGATCGCCGGTTCGTCGGCGTTCATGCGCCCCGGCGACGACTCCTTGGTGCCCATCCTCGCTCGGATCGCCACCGAGCCCGTGCCCGACCTGCGCCTGCTCGGCGTACCCGACCGGGTGTGTCTGGCTGTCGAGCGGGCCATGGCCAAAGAGCCGGAAGACCGGTTCCCGTCGGCGCAGGCCTTCGCCAACGCCCTCCGCGACGTCGAGCGCGGAGTCGGACTCCCGGTCACGGCGCTCGTCCTCGATGCCGCGTTGATCGCTGCGGTTCTCGCGTACCGTCGGCGGGTCGGGCTGGGAACCCTCACCGGTGAGGCCGCCGCCGGTTCCATGATCGACGCAATCAGCGCCGGCACCCAACCCGGCAAGGGCACAGGCACCGACCTCAGGGGCGGCACCTCCGATGGGGGGCCGTCGAGCCGACGTGTCCGCCGGTCCCGGCCGGGCAAGAGCGGCGGCACGGCCGGCGGTCCGGAGGCCGGGCGACTCGGTCGACGGGGTCTCGCCAAGGCGACCGGATCGCTGAGCAGGCGCGCGCTCGTCCTCATGTGCACCGGGGTGGCCGTGTTGGTGACCGTCGCTGTCGGGGTGATCGCCGTCACGGCGGCCGACTCGAACGATGACGAGATCGCGACCGACGGGGTGTCGGTCGAGCGTCCCGAGGAGGCATCAGGGCCCTCCGACGTGGACGCCGGCCCCGACGCGTCGACCGCGACCACCGTCGAACCCCCGAGCACCACGGATACGACGAGCGCGACCGCCACGCTGGCCGAATCACCGAGCGCCCCGGCGGCGACCGCGACCTCGACCGCGACGACGGCGACGACCGTCGCCAGCGGCCCGCTGAGCACGACCCGTCCCACGACCGCGACGTCAGGCTCGGCGATACCGACGACCACCGGTGCGCCGTCGACGCCGTCGATCCCGAGCGGGCCGGCGACGACATCGGCGACATCGCCCCAGAGCAGCGCCCCGACAACCCCGCCGTCGAGTCCCCCGTCGACCGCACCGACCACGGTCCCCGCCATCGTGACGACGACGACCACCGCAGCGACCACCGCAGCGACCACCACGACGACCCGTCCCGTTGTGCTCGTGCCAGAGGTGGTCGGGCTGCCCGAGACCAAGGCCACGCCGCTCCTGAGCGAGGCATGGCTTCAGGCGGGCTTTCCCCGTGTCCAGGTCGGGGTCGTGCGATCGTGCAACAACAACATCGACCCGGCGCTGTTCGATCAGGTCTTCCAGCAGAGCCCGAGGGCGGCAACGCCGATCGACGCCTCGATCGCCCCCACCATCAACGTCTTCGCCCACTGCGCAACGGTTCCCGACGTGCTCGGCACGAACCTCGACACCGGCCTCGCGGTGCTCAAGCGCCTGGGGTTCGGCGGTCGGGCCCAGACCGGGCCGTGCCCGGTCGGGGTGGGGCCGAACGTGGTCACGGTTCAGGATCCCGATCCCAAGACGGTGTGGCCGTTGGCCAGCGAGGTCGTCCTCACGGTGACGCCGGGCACCTGCGGGTGAACGCCGCATGGTCTCGGGACACGAGACCATGCG
>VFJJ01000172.1 GCA_009886115.1 Actinomycetota bacterium | reverse complement strand
CGGACGAGACCGTCGCCAACCTGCCGCAGGCGTCGACGCTGCCGGCGCCCACGGTCATGGACGAGCCCTTCGACCCGGCTCAGTTCGTGGCGGCCGCCAAGACCACCGCCTGACCGCCAAATTTGTGCAGAAAACGTCGCCCAGCGACGTTTTCTACACAAATTTGGCTGCGTCGGGGGTTTGGCTGCGTCGGGGGGTCGGCTGCGTCGGGGGGTGTTAGCGGGTGATGGGGCGGCGCAGACGGCGGATGGTCGCCCGTCCGAGCTCGGCCGGTGAATCGGGGGCGTCGTAGGCGCTGAGCGCCTTGGCCCGACTGCGGTACCGGTCGGCGTAGCTCGTGTCGCGGAGGCGGCCGAGCGTCCCGGCGAGCACCACGAGAACGGCGAGCGCGGGATCCCACACGAGGAGCCCAGCGGCGAGGGCGATGTAGGTCAGGCGACCGACAGGCACGTAATTCGGGACCGAACCGGCCTCATGTCGGAAGATCGCCAACGTGGCTCCCGCGCCCAGTACGAGCACGACCGACGCGAACACGCTCGGGTCCATCACCGTCTGGCTCCGTCCATCCTCAAACCGTGCCGGCCTCTGCCGCGGTCCTCCAGCCAACGAGACCTCGACATCGCGACGAGGTTGCTGAAGGGGAGAAACGCCCCAAGGGTGCAATGAGGGGCTCCACCTCGTCGGCGCGCCGGATCGGGGTGCGATCGCCGGTACGATGTTCGGTTCGTGGACGGGGTCGAAACGGACGACAGGGGTGGAATGCCGCTCGACGACCGAGGCACCACCGTGTCGCTCGCGAAGGTGCCAGCCGATCCGCGCGCTGACGACCGTGCCGACGACGCCAATGCCGACGAGGTCGAGGCCGAGGTCGCCGATGCCATCGCCGACGCGAGCCCGTCGCATGGAGCGGAGTCGGGTACGTCGCCAGACGAACTTGACGGGTCGTCGGCGCACGGCGTCGACAGCCGATGGGCTCGCCGGGTGCTCGTGCTGGCCGTGGCCATCTGGGTCTGGCACTTCGGGCGCCTGGTGGCGCTGCGCATCCGGCGCTTCGGGGCCTACGACTTCGACATGGGCTTCCTCGACCAGGCGGTCTGGCTCCTCGCCCGAGGCCGCCACTTCATGACGGTCCGGGGGCTGCCGGTCTTCGGGCACCACAACAACCTGGCGCTCTACCTCTTCGCCCCGCTGTCGTGGGTGGGCCTCGCCACTCCCACCATCCTCAGCAACATCCAGACGCTCAGCCTGGGCTTGTGCACGATCCCCTTGTACCTGCTGGCCCGACACCGCCTGGGCAACCCCTGGCTCGCCGTTCCGCTGGCCCTGGCCTTCCTCGCCCATCCGTCAACCCAGTGGGTCACCTGGGAGCTGTTCCATCCCGAGGTGATGGCCATGCTCCCGCTCATGTTCGCCTACTACTTCTCGGTCACGAAGAACTGGCGATGGTTCACCATCTCGGTGATCGCGACGATCATCTGGAAGGAGGACCTGGCGCTGGCCATCTTCGTGCTCGGTGCGATCGTGGCCCTCCGGGGGGATCGACGGCGTGGCCTGGCCGTCGCCGGGGCGGCCGTCGTCTGGTTCGCGGTGAGCACGAGGCTCGTCATCCCGGCCTTCGACGGGGCCGAGGGCAGCGAGCCGTTCTACGTGAACCTCTACGGCGATCTCGGCAACTCGACGACCGAGATCGCAACCAACGTGCTCACCGATCCGGAGCTCGTCTGGCAACACTGGCAGGACTCCGACGCCGGCCACTATGTCGCCGACGTCGCCTCGCCCTACGGCTACCTCTCGTTCGGATCCCCGGCCGTGCTGCTCGGTGTGCCTCAGGGGGTCATGAACACCCTGGCGATCCACGACTTCATCTACGACGACCAGTACCACTATGTGGCCATGCCGCTCGTCGGCGTGACCATCGGCATGATCGAGACCATCGGGCTGCTCGCTCGTCGACGTCGTCAGTTCGCACCGTTCCTCGTGGCCGTGGTCGTCGGCTGCGCGATGCTCAACACCGGTCTGCGGGGAACCTCGGCCCTCAGCAAGGACTACGAGTCGGGGATCTGGCCCTTGGCCCACAACCCGCGGCAGATCTTCGCCGAGGCCGGTCTCGACCTCGTTCCCGACGACGTCGCCGTCAGCGCGACCTATCAGTACGTGCCGCATCTCACCCACCGGCCAGAGATCTACACGTTTCCGAATCCGTGGCGGGAGCTGAACTGGGGTGTGAGCGGGGAGCACCAACGCGACCCGGCCACGATCGAGTACCTCGCCCTCGACATGACCTCGCTGGGTACCCCCGAGCTCGAGTTGCTCGAGTCGTTGATCGCGAGCGGCGAGTTTCGCGTGCTGTTCGACCGGGAGTCGGTGCTGATCGCGGTCCGCGAAGGCATCGGAGTGTGACCGGAGCGGCCCCGCCTCGCCGAGGTGGATAGGCTGCGCCCGTCCGTGGGCCCATTGGAGGGGATCGCCGTGAAGGTCGTCGTGAACTTCGACGTGTGTGAGAGCAACGCCCTGTGCATGGAGGCCGCGCCCGAGGTGTTCGAGGTACGCGACGACGACTTCCTCTACATCCTCGACGAGAACCCGGGCGAGGAGCTCCGGGCCAAGGTCGAAGAGGCCGTCCGCCGGTGCCCCAAGCAGGCGATCAAGATCGAGGGCTGAGCCGCCCGACGCCCGTCCGGCGCCCGTCCGGCGTCGGCCCGGTAGCGGGTTCGGCTCAGCTCCTGCTTCGGATCGCCACCCACCCGGCGTAGGCCGTGACGACGAGCGCGCCCGTGAGGATGGTCTCGGGGGCGCCGACGTGGCGGGCGGTGATCCCCATGACGACCGTCCCCAGCGGCACGAGCCCGCCCCAGGCCAACATGAACAGGCTCGACACCCGCCCGCGCTTGTCCTCGTCGACGATCTGCTGCACGAGCGTGCTGAGGATGGTCGTGGTCGCGAAGTAGAAGTAGCCGACGACCACCGCACAGATCAGCGTCAGCCAGAAGATCCGCGAGACGGCGAAGGCGCTGAGCGCGACGCCGTACGCCGTGCAGTTGAGCGCCGCCTTGCGCATGGCCGGCGCTCGATTCCGGGATCCGACGACGAGCGCCCCGACCATCGCCCCGAAGCCGGTCGCGGCGACGATTCCCGTGAAGCCGGCCTTGCCCTGGCCGAGCACCGTGCGGGCCAGCGTGGGCACCAGCGCCGTGTGGGCCACTCCGAAGATCGAGAGCATGCCCAGCAGCACGATGGCGGCCAGCGCCGGCTGGCGCTCGCGGGCGTGGTGGAACCCGTCGGCCATGCGCGAGAGCACCCCGGTGCTGTCGGCTTCGGGCGTGTACGGCGTGAGGCGCACGGGGATCAGCACCGCGGTCACGATCAGCATCGCGAGCGCGTACACGGCGAACGCGATGTCGGCTCCACCTCCGGCGAGGACGGGCGCCGCGAGCATGGGGCCGACCACGCGCGTGAGGTTGCCGGCGCCGGCCTGGAGCGAGATGGCGCTGGCCAGGTCTTCGGGCGGCACCGAGTTGGCCACCACGGCCTGGGCCGCCGGGCCCATGAAGGCCAAGACCGCGCCGAAGACGGCACCGAAGGCGAGCAGACGACCCGGCGTCATCATGTCGGTCGCGGTGAGGACGGCGTTGTTCACCGACAGGACGAGCACCGCGAGGTAGCACGTGACCAGGATGCGTTTGCGGTCGACCCGATCGGCCACCACCCCGGCGATCGGCGACAGGAGCAGCGATGGGATGTACACGGCGAAGAACAGCCAGCCGATCCAGGCGGGATCGTCGCCCGTGAGGTCGGCCAGCAGCGACTGCATCGAGATGTGACTGATCCAGAACCCCATCTGGCTGGCGAAGAAGCCGATCCACAGGAGCTTGAACTCGCGGTGACGGAAGGCTCGCAGCAGCGCACCCTGCCGGCCTGACGTGCCTGGAGTCGTGGAGGCCGTCGTCACCGGCTGGTTCTAGCATCGAGCGCGTGACCGCGACGGAGGCTGGTCGGGGCCGTGTCGTTGTGGCCCGGGCTCGGCGAGCGGTGTCGATCGTCCCCTCGCCGGCCTCAGCCCCCGGCCGTGAACGCTGACGCCGACGCTTCGGAGTAGGCGGTGTCGTCGACGAGCGTGACGCTCGCGGCGACGGCCGCGAGCGTGGCCTCGTCGACGCCGAAGCCGTTCACCACCACGAGCACACCGTCGGCCTCGAACCAGGCCAGGATCTCGTGCTCGATGATGTCGGGCCTGGTGGGGGTGGCTGTCGCGGTGGTCGGGGCGCCCGTGGTGGCCGTGGCGGTGGTGTCGGTTCGGCGCTGCTCGTAGCGGGCCCGGAACGCGGGCACGCCGTCGACGAGGGTGCCCGGGCGGGCGTCGCGCTCGTAGATCCAGGCTGCGGCGGTCAGGTCGTCGTCGGTGCCGCTGGTGGCGACGATCGAGATCGACGCATCGGCGCTGGCCAGCCACACGAGACTGCCCCGGGGGCCGTTGGTGATGGTGGCGGGAAGCGCACGCGACACAGCGTGGGGGACGAGGTCCTCTCCGGCGAGCGCGAGGCCGATCGCGCTGGTCCCGGTTTCGTCGAGCTGCAGACCGTCGGCGATGACAGCCAGCTCGCCCGGCGTGGCGTCTCGGGCGCTCAGGGTCATCCGGGAGCCGGCCTGCTCCTCCCACGTGAGCACGGCGAGGCCGCTCGCCGTGTCGCCCGGTGCGAGGTGGCGCCCGATCCGCCCCCGTACCGTGACCTGCTCACCGCCGGTGACCTCGGCGGCCTCGCCGAGCACGACGGTCGTGGCCAGCGCGACCTCCCCGGGGGTGTCGGGCTGCGACCACAAGATCACGGTCGAGTCGACGGTCCCGGTGCCGAACAGCCACGGCAGATCCTCGACGTGGGTGATCTCGAACCCCTCGGGGACGAGTCCGGGCAGCGCGTGGATCGGCCCGGTGAACGTCGCGGCGGTCGCATCCGGCCCGGTGAACTGGCTGGCGCCGCCGGCAACCGCGGTCGCGTCAGTGCCGTCCCGGCGCTGAGCGGCGAGCAGCGCTCCGGCGCCGATGCCGACGACCAGGGCGGCGGCGGTGATGGCCGCAATCGTTGCCGTGGTCCTTCCGCGCCGATTCTGCGACAGATTCTGCGCGGGGTCTCCGGCCTGGTCAGGGGCAGATTCTGCGGAATCAGCGTGGGTGCTCGTGACCGATTCCGTGTCGACGGCCGCCGTCGATTCTGCGGCCGAATCTGCGGCCGAATCTGCGGGGGAGGCCTCGGTGGCGTCGGTGGGCGCGAGGTCCATACCCCGACATCGACCCGCGTTCGCCCCAACTGGAGCGAAAAGCCCCAAACTCGGAGCGAACCCCGGCGAACCCCAGCGAGCACCTGTCGCTCAACCGCACTCCTGCCCGTTGAGCGACAGGTGCTCGAGGTGGGGCGGGGGCTGAGCGCTCTCCGGCGCTCAGCCGCGGGTCGTGGCGGGCGAAGGATCCGGGTCGGCGGTGATCGTCAGGGGCGTGGAGAGCGGGGGAGGTGCCGTCGAGACGTTTGGGCCCGGGGCGGCGATCGCAAACGACAGCTCGTCGCCCGCTGCGCCGTAGGCGACCATCTCGACGGGTTCCGAGATGATGCCGAGCGACCAGACCCGCAGGCCCAGCGCCTCGTGGATCTCGACGTCGACGCCGTCGGCGGTGAGGCGGGCGACCTCCGCCGTGACCTCGCCATGGACCACCTGGGCCCCTGCGTCGCTGACGCCCATCGACATCGGTTCGATCGTGCTCTCGGCTCGACGGCGCCGTTGACACCGACCGCAACCGCACGACCTCCGCAGCTCGAGGAGTTCTGGAGCTCGACACAGACCGACACGTCGCTCCCCGGCGGGGCACCCTCGGGCTGCATCGACCGGGTCACCGTGAGCCGCCAGGGCTCACCGTCGACCTCGCCGGAGTCAATGGTGACTTGGTCTTCAGAGTCGAGGGTGAAGCCCTCGTTGCCCCGTGGCCGTGGCCGTGGCCGTGGCCGTGGCCGCGGCCGCGAAGGCGGCCCATTCGGTCGCGTCGACGAACTCGACCGACTCGACGATGGCCGTCAGCTCCTCGTCGCTCAGGTCTCCGGTGACGAACAGCTGCACCGTGTAGTCGTCGCTGAGCTGCCACATCACGATCTGCGCCGAGATCGTCGCTCGCCCCGGCAAGACCGCCGACCATGACGTTCGCGTCCTGGCTCGGCGTTGCGTACACCACCGCGGAGCCGACACCGGAGGCGCCGCCCTGGAACCCCGCGAAGAGCCCGGGGATGGGCGCCGCAAGCGGCCGAAGCGCGGCTTTGGCGGCGACGGTGACGAGCTCGGCACCCGAGAGCGATGGGGATACCAGGGTGAGGATGAGCCCCGGACGTTCCGCCCACGACAGCACCGCCTGGGGCCCCGGCAGGCTGGGCTCGTCGGCCTGCAGCACACCAGCGTGCCCGCGAACGATCACGGCCTCGCCGGCTGAGTTGACGGACACATCCGACGCTGCGCCGCTGAAGGTGAACACGCCCAAAGTGGGCTCGTCGGAGCCATCGGGGGCGTAGACCGCCGGGT
>VFJJ01000215.1 GCA_009886115.1 Actinomycetota bacterium | reverse complement strand
GGCGTCGATGTCCTGGGCCGTGGCGTCGCCGTGGACGGTGGCGGCGCTGCCGTCCTGGGCGGTGACCTGGGTTCCGGAGCCCTGGTTGATCGGGGATCCGTCGCCGGAGACGGCCTGGGTGCCACCGATGTTGACCGGTCCGCCGTGCTGGGCGTTGACGGTGGTGTCGTCGTCGGACACGTCGCCGGAGGTGCCGTGGCCAGTTGCGATCGACGAGTGGTCGATGTTGGCGGAGGCGTGGTCGCCGACCGCGTTGCCGATGTTGCCGTCGCCCTGGATGGCGTCGATGTCGCCACCGGTGGAGGCGATGCCCGACACGTCGCCGGTGATCACGTCGTCGACGTCGCTGTCGTTCGCAGCCACGCCGTTCACGTCGCCGGTGATGGTCTGCAGGTCGCTGTGTGCGACGTCGCCGCCGACCTGGGTGCCGGTGAAGGTCCCGGTGTTGACGCCCTGGACGTCGTCGCCAGCCGCGACCGCACCGTCACCCGTCGCCGCACCGTCGATGTCGCCGTCGGCTGCGACCGCACCGTCGCCGGAGGCGGTGGTGGTGGTGGCGTCGAGGTCGACCGTGCTGTGGTCGCCGGCGTTGACGGTCTGGTTCGTGGTGTTGGCCACGTCACGGTCGTCGACGTTGTTCGTGGTCGCGGAGGAGCTGCTGTTGTCGATGGTCTGGTAGGTGTTGTAGTGGTTGACGATGTGCTGAACCTGCTCGGCCGGCGAGTAGTGCACCGGGGCCGGGGGCGGCGGGGGCGGCGGGGCGTAGGCAGCCGGAGCCGGAGCCGAGTAGCCGGCGGGAGCCGGTGCCGAGTAGGCAGCCGGAGCCGGAGCGGGTGCCGAGTTGGCCAGCAGCGAGGCGTCGAAGCTCTGGTCGACGTTGGTCGTGTTGTCCACGATCTGGTCGATCGCCGTTGCTTCCTGGTGGTTGGTCAGCGAGACCGACGAGGCCTGCGAAGCGGCCTGTGAGAGCTCGTCGGAGCTGTAGTCGTTCACGTCGATGCCGTGGTCGGCGAAGTATCCCTCGGCGCCCTTGGACTCGAACTCTGCTTGTTCTTGCTGGTTCTGGAAGAGGTTCTGGAACACGCCCACGAGGGGCAGGTTGGCGAGGCTCACGTCAGCCATTTCGGTGTCTCCTGTGTCTGTGGTGACCCGTTCCGTTGGGCGCACCGCTTGATGAACCTCACGATACGGATGACGGTCAGAGGTTTCATCGGGCCGATCCCCCGACTGCTCGAGCAGCGGTTGGGGGTCGCGACGGGGCCGTTAGGGGATTGCATCGGACCAAGCTCACCGGGCGGGGGCCCATCAGGGCCGAGGAACTAGTATCCCGGGACCGTCGGGATGATCAGGGAGAACGTGGCCGCAGTCGGTGCGGCCTCCGCGGCTCCAATCCGCCGGGGGAGTGGTCAGCATGTACCTGCTGGGTGTCGATCTGGGGACGACGTACACGGCCGCGGCGACGAATCGCTCCGGCCGGGTCGAGATCGCCAACCTGGGCAACCGCACGCCGACCGTCCCGTCGGTCCTCTACCTCCGCGAGGACGGCTCCGTCGTCGTCGGCGAGGCCGCGCTCCGCAGGGCGATCGACGAGCCCCATCGTGTCGTGCGCGAGTTCAAGCGACGCGTCGGCGATCCCACCCCCATCATCGTGGGCGGCGCGCCCCGGTCGGCCGAGTTGTTGATGTCGGAGATGCTGCGCTGGGTCGTGGCCTCGGTCAGCGACCGCGAAGGCGGCGTGGCCGACTGGGTCGCGGTCACCCATCCGGCGAACTGGGGGCTGTACAAGCAGGATCTGCTCACCCAGGGCATCCGGGCGGCTGGGCTGGAGCGCTTCTCGCTGCTGACCGAGCCGCAGGCGGCTGCGGTGTTCTACGCCAGCCAGGAGCGGGTCGAGCCGGGAACGGTCGTCGCCGTGTACGACCTCGGTGGCGGCACGTTCGACGTCGCCGTCCTCCGCAAGGGTGAGATGGGCTTCGAGATCCTCGGCTCGCCCGAGGGGCTCGACCGTCTCGGTGGGATCGACTTCGACGAAGCGGTCTTCCAGCACGTGCTGCGCTCGCTCGGCGGGTCGCTCGACGAGCTCGACCCCGACGATCCGGCCGTCGTCGGCGCCGTGTCACGGCTCCGTCACGACTGCGTCGAGGCCAAGGAGGTCCTCTCCACCGACGTCGACGTGGTGATCCCGGTGATCCTCCCCGGGATGCAGTCGCAGGTGCGCCTCACGCGCCCGGAGTTCGAGGCCATGATCCGCCCGTCGCTCGCCGACAGCATCGAGGGCATGCGTCGAGCCCTGCGCTCGGCCGGGGTCGAGCCGGCGGCGCTCAACCGCGTGTTGCTGGTGGGAGGTTCGTCGCGCATCCCGCTCGTGGCGCAGATGGTCGGCGCGGCATTGGCCCGTCCGGTGGCGATCGACGCCCATCCCAAGCACGCCGTGGCGTTGGGCGCCGCGCTGGCCCTGGCCGATCTCCGTAGATCGTCTGGGAAGTCGTCTCGTTCCGGTTCGGGTCCGGCGCCCACGCCGTCGGCGCGGCCGGTGTCCTCGCCGGCACCGTTCGCGCCCCCGGGAGCGCCCGGGGCGCAGCCGGTGCGACCGGTCGCGCCCGGATCGTCGTCTCGTCCCCCGGTGCCGACGGTCGCGCCGCTCGCCACCCACGTGGGGCAGCGTTCGGCTCCCTCCGGACCGGCTCCCTCTGGACCGGCTCCCTCCGGACCGGCTCCCTCCGGACCGGTTCCCGTCGCCCCTCGTCCCCAGCCACCTCCGGTCGTGTTGCCGCCGTCGCCGCATGCTCCCCCCGCCCAGCAGCCCGCTCCTCCGCGCCCGGCACAGGTCTCGGCTCCGTCGGGCCGCGTGGGCCCGGTGCCGCCCCCACAGGTCGGACCGCTCGCGCCCCCGGCGCCCGGCTCCACCGGGGGGCGCGGCGGACCCCTTCCCACAGCCGGCCTGCCCCCCGAGTTGGTGCCGCGCGACTTCATCACCGGCCAGGTCCCGGTGCCAGGTCCCCGGCCAACCGTGCAACCGTCGATCGGGGTACCGTCGATCCTGCCCCCGCGGCACCATGGAGGGGTTGGCGGCTCGGGCGGCGCTGGGAGCTCGAAGGGCTCGGGCGGCTCGAAGAAGCTGGTCGTGGTGCTGGTCGTCATCGCGTTGTTGGCCGCGCTCGGGGCGCTGATCTTCGCCCTCGCCGGCGGTGGCGGTTCGGAAGACTCGACCCGGCCGCTTCGCGCAGAACCGGGTCGCGCGGCCGTGGTCGCCGCTCGGGGCGGGTTCGACAGCGAGCTCGGGGCCGGCTCCGAGCTCGGGCCCTCATCTCGTTCGCCGTCGATCCCGGCGCCGTGGGGGAGCGCATGAACGAGCCGATCGAGGCTCTGCTCGCCGAGGGTCGAACCTTCGCTCCCTCGTCGGCCTTCGCCGCGAGGGCGCTGATCACCGACGCCGAGGTGTACGCCGACGCCGACGCCGACTGGGAGGGCTTCTGGGCTCGCCAGGCCCTGGCCCTCGACTGGTTCGACGAGTGGCACACCGTGCTCGAGTGGAACCTCCCCGATGCGAAGTGGTTCGTCGGTGGGAAGCTCAACGTGTCGTACAACTGCCTCGACCGGCACGTGAACGCCGGCCATGGCGGCCAGGTGGCCTTCCATTGGGAGGGCGAGCCCGGCGACGAGCGGGTGCTCACCTATCGAGCGCTCCTCGACGAGGTGTCGCGCATCGCGAACGCGCTCACGGCACTGGGCGTGCGCAAGGGTGACCGGGTCGCGATCTACATGGGCATGGTGCCCGAGCTCCCCGCAGCGATGCTGGCCTGTGCCCGCATCGGTGCTGCCCATTCGGTGATCTTCGGAGGCTTCACCGCCAACTCCCTCGTCGACCGCATCAACGACGCGCGGGCGGTGGCCGTCATCACCGCCGACGGGGCCTGGCGACGCGGGAGCATCGTCCACCTGAAGGACATCGTCGACGAGGCGCTCGGGGCCACGCCGACCGTCCGCTCGACGCTGGTGCTCCGTCGGACCGGGCACGAGATCGCCATGACCGAGGGCCGCGACCACTGGTGGCACGAGCTCGTGGCTGCCCAGAGCCCGCACTGTCCTCCCGAGCCCATGGACGCCGAGGACCTCCTGTTCATCCTCTACACCTCGGGAACCACGGGCAAGCCCAAGGGCATCATGCACACCACCGGCGGGTACCTCACGCAGGTGGCGTTCACCCACAAGCACGTCTTCGACCTCCATCCCGAGACCGACGTCTACTGGTGCACCGCCGACTGCGGATGGGTCACGGGTCATTCGTACATCGTCTACGGGCCGCTCGCGAACCGGGCCACCAGCGTCATCTACGAAGGCACGCCCGACTTCCCCGACAAGGACCGGATGTGGCGCACGGTCGAGAAGTACGGCGTCACGATCTACTACACGGCACCGACGGCGATCCGGACGCACATGAAGTGGGGCGACGAGTTCCCCGAACGATGCGACCTGTCGTCGTTGCGCCTGCTCGGCTCGGTGGGTGAGCCGATCAATCCCGAGGCCTGGGTGTGGTACTGGAACACGATCGGCCGTGCGACCTGCCCGATCGTCGACACGTGGTGGCAGACCGAGACCGGCGCCATCATGATCAGCCCGCTCCCGGGCGCCACGGTGTGCAAGCCCGGCTCGGCGACCTTTCCGCTGCCTGGCATCGGTGCCGACATCATCGACGACGACGGGCGTTCGGTAGCGGTCCCCGGCGGGGGCTATCTCGCGCTCACCCGGCCCTGGCCGTCGATGCTGCGCGGCATCTGGGGCGATCCGGAGCGCTACCACCAGACCTACTGGGCCCGCTTCGGCGACAAGTACTTCGCCGGTGACGGCGCCAAGCGCGACGCCGAGGGCTACTTCTGGCTACTCGGCCGGGTTGACGACATCATGCTCGTGTCGGGCCACAACATCTCGACGACCGAGGTCGAGTCGGCGCTCGTCGATCATCCCGCCGTGGCCGAGGCCGCCGTCGTCGGCAAGGCCGACCCCACCACCGGCCAGGCGATCGCGGCGTTCGTGATCTTGCGGGCGGGCAACGATCCGAGCGACGTCCTGGTCGGCGAGCTGCGCGACCACGTCGGCCGCCTCATCGGGCCCATCGCCAAGCCCCGCTCGATCCTGTTCACCGAGGACCTCCCGAAGACCCGCTCGGGCAAGATCATGCGTCGGCTGTTGCAGAACGTGGCCGAGGACGCCGAGCTCGGGGACACGACCACCCTCGCCGACGCCAGCGTCGTGGCCGGCATCAAGGCTCGCTACCTCGCCCAGCCGAACGACGACTGAGATCCCATGGCCTCTCGCGGGCACGACCCGCACCGGAACGACGGCCTCGAAGTGGCGGTCCCGGTGAGCGAGGCGGGGACGGTTCCGGTCGGGGTACGGCCGCAATGACACCTTCCTCCCCCGAGCACTGGCTCTGGCCGTCTGGTCCGATGGCGCCGGGCCGAGCCGTCGTCGTCGACATCGATGGAGTGCTCTCCGACGCTGCGACGCGTCAGCACTACCTCGAACAGCCCTATCCCGACTGGGAGGCGTTCTTCGACGCCTGTGGCGAAGACCCGATCATCGAGGAGATGCACCGGTTGCTCGATCTCCTCCGTCCCGAGCTGCAGATCGTTCTGCTCACCGCCCGTCCGGCCCGGGTCCGGCCGTTGACCAAGCGCTGGCTCGAGCACTACGGCTTCCGCTGGGACCTGCTCGTCATGCGCTCGTGGGGCGACTATCTCTCGGCCCGGGCCTTCAAGCGCGAGACGGTTCGCGACCTGAGGGCGTTCGGCTTCGAGCTGTCGTTGGCCTTCGAGGACGACCCTCGCAACGTCGAGATGTTCCGGTCCGAGAAGGTGCCCTGCCTCTACGTGCACTCCGGCTACTACGGGTAGAGCCAGCGGGCCATCCGGGCCGCTCCTCGGCCCGTTCGAGGAACAAAACTCGAGGGCTGGGACGTTGTGGTCGGTGATGGCTCTTCGTCTCGACAAGGAAGATCGATGAAGAACAACGTCAAGACCTTCGGACTGTTGGCCCTGTTCGGCGGGCTGTTCGTGGTCGTCGGTGGGGCCTTCGGTCGCAACGGGGCCGTGCTCGGCTTGGTGTTGGGCTTGGTCATGGTCGGGGGTTCGTACTGGTTCAGCGACAAGCTCGCGATCAGGGCTTCCGGTGCGCACGCCGTGTCGGAGGCCGAGGCCCCCGGCCTCTACGCCATGGTCCGTGATCTCTCGCAACGGGCCGACCTCCCGATGCCCCGGATCTACGTCTCCCCGGCCGAGCAGCCCAATGCCTTTGCGACCGGTCGCAATCCCAAGCATGCGGCCGTCGCCGTCACCCGAGGGCTGCTGCAGAGCATGGACGATCGTGAGCTTCGCGGCGTCGTGGCCCATGAGCTCATGCACGTCAAGCACCGGGACATTCTCATCGGTTCGGTGGCCGCGGCCGTCGGCATGTCGATCACCTTCATCGCCCGGATGGCCATGTTCGGCGCCATGTTCGGCGGCGGGGGGCGCGACGACGATCGCAACGGCAACCCGATCGCTCTGATCGCCATGGCCCTGCTCGCGCCGATCGCCGCGATGGCCATCCAAATGGCCGTCTCGCGCTCGCGTGAGTACGAGGCCGACGCCGGAGCCGCCCTCCTGCTCGGTGACGGCGAGCCTCTGGCGCGGGCCCTGGCCAAGCTGGAGGGCGCCAGCAAGCGCATCCCGATGAATGTCAACCCGGCCACCGAGAACGCGTACATCGTGAACCCGTTGGGCGGACGGCGAGCCAACTTCGCCCGGATGTTCTCGACGCACCCTTCCACCGAGGAGCGCATCGCACGGCTCCGCTCGGGCTCGTGGGCGTGAGCTCCCCGGGGCTCGATGTCGGTGCCGCGGCAGCGAATCATTCGCGCCCCGACGCCTGGGTCCACTAGCTTCTCGGGCCTTGGGGGTCGGTACCCGAGAGGCCAAAGGGGACGGTCTGTAAAACCGTTGCGCGAGCTACGTTGGTTCGAATCCAACCCGGCCCACCATTCGACCATGGCACCTGCCGCACCCGTCTCGACGCAGCACCGGCTCCGGCCGGTGCTGCGCTCGTTGGGCCCCGGCCCTTGTGGGCTCTGAGTTAGCTGGCATTTGAGCTGGTGATGGGATTCGCCTGTCTCGATGTCCGGTAGAGTTCGTCCTCGTGCCCAACTCCGAGCAGCTGCGATCCAGTACGTCCGAAGCGTTGAGCAGACGGCGGATCCTGGCCTTGGGAACCCTCGCCGCCGGCGGTGTTGTCGCCTCGGCCGTCGTACCCGACTGGGTCAGGGCCGCTCCCTCGGGCTCAGCGTGGAGTGACCCCGGCACCTGGGGCGGACAGGTTCCGGGTCCGGGCTCGACGGCCACCATCAGCACCGGCACGGTCGTCCTCGACACCGACGCCACCGTCGGGGGCCTGGTGATCCTGCCCGGCTCGACCCTGGTCTTCGATCCCGCCCGGTCGGTCACGCTCACCTGTACCGCCAACCTGGTCGATCAGGGCACGCTCAGCATGCGACCGAACTCGGCTGCGGTGGTGCACCGGATCGTGTTCCCCGGCATCAACGAAGGTCAGTTCGTGGGCGGCGGGATGACCCCGCTGGCCACCGATGTCGGCCTGTGGGTCACCGGTGCTGGCCTGCTCGACTGCTCGGGCTCGCCCAAGCTGGCATGGACCCGCGCCGCGGGCGCCGTGGCCGCGGGTGCGACCTCGATCGCGCTCGCCGTGGCCCCGGTCGGTTGGCTCCCTGGCGACGAGATCGTGCTCACGCCCACCCAACCCCCGACCGTCAACGGACATCACGATGCCTACGACGTCTCGACGATCGCCGCGATCGCCGGCGCCACGGTGACGCTCACGACCCCGACCCGGGTCGCCCATCCAGCCGTCTCGCTGGGCGACGGTCGAACGTTCACGTGCGAGGTGCTGAACCTCACCCGGAACGTGCGCATCGAGGGCACCCCGAGCGGGCGGGCCCACGTCTTCGTGATCTCCACCCGGCCGCAGATCGTTGCCAGCACGTCGATCCGCCACGTCGCGCCCAACGGGCCCGTTGGGCGATACGGGTTGCACTTCCACATGTGCGGAGCGGGGTCGCGGGGCTCCCTGGTCGACGGGGTCGTCGTTCGCGACGCGGCCCACCACGCCTTCGTGCCGCACTTGAGCGACGGGATCACGTTCCGCAACTGCATCTCGCACGACACGTACGAGGACGCCTACTGGTGGGACACGGCCACGTCGCCAGCGACGGTCCCCCAGGCGCCTCCCACCAACGACCTGCGCTACGAGTCCTGCGTCGCGTCGCGGGTGCGGTCCACGGTCGACTTCCGCGGCTTCAGGCTGACGGGTTTCATGCTCGGCGCGGGAACAGGGTCGGTGGCCACCGGGTGCGTGGCCGTCGGCGTCCAGGGCAACGTCGACGCCAGCGGCTTCACCTGGCCCGAGATGTCGCAAGGGGTGTGGACCTTCGACACCTGCGTCGCCCACAACAACGCAGTCGACGGCATCTTCACCTGGCAGAACAACCGCAACGCCCACGTGATCGACAGCTTCGTGGCGTACTACAACGGGGGGTACGGCATCGACCACGGGGCCTACAGGAACGCGTACCGATACCAACGCTGCGTACTCTACGGCAACCTCAAGGGCGGCATCGGCCTCCGCGCCGTCAATGCTGGCTTCGAGGGACGCCCCCTGCGCGTCACAAACGTGTTGATCGACGGCTCCGGGTTCTCGCCGGCGGGGATCGAGTGTCGCGACCACACACTCGGTCCGGACGGGCCGATGCTCGTCGACCACTGCACCTTCCGCGGTCACACCATCGCCGGGATCCACCTCCCCGGGCGAGCCGGTCAGCCCGACCTCATCGACGTCGTCGACTGCGTGTTCTCGGGCAACGAGCTCATGCTCGCCACGACCGTCGACGCGGGATCGCAGCTTCGAGTGCAAGACGCCGTACGCGGAGCCTTGCTCGTCGTCCCCGTCGGCGGCGGAGGGACCCGTTCCGTGGCGTGGAACGCCGACGTCACGCCGATCGCGCCCTTCACCACGTCCACAGCGGTCCAGGGGGCATTCGACACGGGTTCGGGCGGCTCACTCACCGGGCCCAACGCGCCGTCGGGCGGTGACGGCGCCCAAGCCAACCCCACCCCCACGTCGCCGACCGCCACGGGTCAACGGGTCGTGACGCTCGCGGCGAGCCCCGACGGACGCGGCTACCGCATCGCCGTCAGCGACGGTGGCGTCTACGGCTTCGGTGGGGCGGCCGTTCCGGGCTCGGCCAAGTCGTTGATCCTGGCGCAGCCGATCGTGGGGATGGCGGCCACGCCAACGGGCCAGGGGTATTGGTTGGTCGCCGCTGATGGGGGGGTGTTCTCGTACGGTGATGCGCGGTTCTTCGGTTCGACGGGGAATTTGCGGTTGAATCGGCCGGTTGTGGGGATGGCGTCGTCGCCGAGTGGGAACGGGTATTGGTTCGTGGCGACCGATGGTGGGATCTTCTCGTACGGGGATGCGCGCTTTTTTGGTTCGACGGGGGGTGTGTCGTTGAACCAGCCGATCGTGGGGATGGCGGCCACGCCAACGGGTCGGGGGTACTGGTTGGTCGCCGCCGACGGCGGGATCTTCTCCTACGGCGACGCCGCGTTCCTCGGCTCGCTCACCGCGTGAGCCTCCCATCCCTTCAGGCCACCCCACCCCAGGCGAAATGTGCGCGGAAATGCGCATCTCATGAGCATGTTCGCGCAAATTTCGGCACGGTGAGGGTATATCGAGCGGGTCACAGCATGCGCTGCATCACGACCACGTCGAGCCAGCGGTTGAACTTGCGGCCGACCTCGCGCTCGCGCCCGACCACCTCGAAACCGCAGGCCTCGTGGAGTCGGATCGATGCCGTGTGGCCCCCCACGATGCGGGCGAGCATGGCGTGGAACCCGTAGCTCTGGCCGCTGCGGACGAGCTCCTCGAGCAGGGCCCGTCCGACACCGCCGCTGCGTCGGTCCTGATGCACGTACACCGAGTTCTCCACCGATGTCGAGTACGCCGGCCGAGGGCGGTACGCCGTCAGCGATCCGAACCCGACGACGACGCCGTCGAGCTCGGCGACCACGGCGGGGTGGCCGCCCGAGTGAGCGTCGATCCAGCGGACCTGTTCGTCGAGAGTGCGGGGGACCATGTCGAACGTGTGCGTCGTGTGCTCGACCTCGAGGTTGTAGATGGCCCTGATCGCCTCGGCGTCGCGTCGCTCGACGAGGCGCAGGTGCAGGCCCTCTGGTCGCATGGTCGCACCCTATCCTCGGCCCGCTCGGTGGCCGGGGAGCTTTCGAGACCCGACCGACCGGCGGCGCTTGCTATCCTGTCCGGGCCCGCCCCCTTAGCTCAGTCGGCAGAGCACTTCCATGGTAAGGAAGGGGTCTACGGTTCAAGTCCGTAAGGGGGCTCTCCACGATCGGCGGGTGACACCGGGCCAGCCCGGGGGTCACCCGTTGCTTCGCGTGGAACATGGCGGTGTAGCTCAGTCGGTCAGAGCACGCGGCTCATAATCGCGTTGTCGAGGGTTCGAGTCCCTCCACCGCTACGCTCGATCACCTCGTAGTTCTCACAGAAGTTCCCCGTCAATGTAGCGAGATCTCACGCAAAGGAGCGCTGGAAATCCATGGGTAAGCAGAAGTTCGAGCGGACGAAGCCGCATTTGAATATTGGTACGATTGGTCATATTGACCATGGGAAGACGACGTTGACGGCGGCG
>VFJJ01000057.1 GCA_009886115.1 Actinomycetota bacterium | reverse complement strand
GTCAGAGGCGACCGCCCCGGCTGCGGCCCGGGCGCTCGGCGCTCGGCGCTCGGCGCTCGGCGCTCGGCGCTCGGCGCTCGGCGCTCGGCGCTCAGGCCCTGGCGCTCAGGCCCAGAGCGTTGCCAGCGATGATGCCCCGCATGATCTCCGACGTGCCCCCGCCGATGGTCTCGCTGATCGACTGGCGCCACAGGTACTCGATCAACGAACCGCGCACGATGGCCTCGGGTGCACCAACGTCGCCGGCCAGACGGGCAACCCGTTGGCAGACCTCGCTGCCGGCCAACTTGTTGCACGCCGCCTCGACCACCACCGGTCGGCCGTTCTGAACCGCCTCGAGCATCGCCAGCGCCAATGCCTCGGCCTCGGCGACGTCGACGGCGAGGTCGGCGAGTCGGTAACGCACCACCGGGTCGTCGGTGAGGCCCTGCTCGCGGAGCCACGCCACGACGTCATCGAAGTCCTGCCTGACGCGAGCCGGCGGGAACTGCACATGGCGTTCCGTGGCCAGGGCTTCGCTGATCAACGTCCAGGCCCCGTTCTCCTCGCCGACGCGGTTCGACACGGGCACGATCACGTCGTCGAAACGCACCTCGTTGAAGCGCTCGCCGTCGATCGCGGGGATGGGCGAGATCGTGATGCCCGGGCTGCGACGGTCGACGATCAGGATGGTCAGCGCCCGAGCCCGAGCCTCCAGCGGTCCGGTCCGGCACAGCACCCAGAGGTAGTCGGCCCGGTGCGCGCCCGAGGTCCAACGCTTCTCCCCGTTGAGGATGTAGCGATCACCGTCGAGGACGGCCCTCGTGCGCAAGCCTCCCAAGTCGGAGCCGGCTTCGGGTTCCGAATAGCCCAACGAGAAGAACGTCTCCCCAGCCCTGAGGCCCGGGAGCAGTCGAGCCTTCTGCTCACTCGTGCCGAACGCCACGATGGTCTTGGCCACGATGCCCGCCCCGAGCGGCGGCCTCGCTGCCCGGGCCCGCGCCATCTCGTCCCAGAGCACGAACTCGTACAGGGGCGACTTTGCCTGCCCGCCCGCTTCCTCGGGCCAGGTGAGCGCCAGCCAGTTCCGCTCACCCAGGGCCCGGTTCAAGCGACGGGTCGCGACCTCGTGCTCGCCCTCGTGGTGGAAGAACGCGTCGGCTTCACCGAAGTCGTGGAGGAAGCGCCGAACCTCGGTCCGGAACGCCTCGAGGTCGGGATCCAGAGTCAGGTCCATGAACGCCCGATCGTCGGTATGCGTGCTCAGTGAGCGGGGGCATCGGGCGAATACCACTGGGGTTCGCGCTTCTCGGCGAACGCCTTGGGCCCTTCCTTGAAGTCGGGATGGTCCCAGTGCATGCGCAGCAGCGCCCAGCCATACTCGAGGCTGTCGCGATAGCCCATCTCGACCGAGCTCCAGATCGCCTGCTGCGACAACGAGACCGCGGCCGGTGAGTTGGCGCAGATCTGCTTGGCGATCTCCTCAGCGCTCGACAGGAGGTCGGCCGGCTCGGTGAGCTCATCGACCAGACCGAGCTGATACGCGCGCTCGGCGGTCATCCGGTACGCCTTGCCGCACAAGGTCATCCGCAGCGCGCTGCCCAACGGCAGGCGCTTGGCCAAGCCGATGTTCTCAACCGCGCCGACCATCCCGACGTTCACGTGGGTGTCGAGGAAGGTGGCCGTCCGCGAGGCGACGACGATGTCGGCGTCGACGACGAAGTGCAGCCCTGCAGAGGCGACGGCGCCGTTCACGGCGCAGATGGTGGGTTTCCAGACCCGGTTCTGGCGAGGCGACCAGAACACCTCGTCGGTGAGCGGGCCCTTGCCGGAGCTCACCTTGCCCCCCCGGGCCACGACCGCACCCACGTCGGCACCCGTGCAGAAATGGCGTTCGCCAGCAGCGGTCACGATGGCACACCGGATCCAGGGATCCTCGCGTACCTCGGCCCAGATCTCCTTCATGGGCCCCACCATGGAGCCGTGCAGTGCGTTGCCCCGCTCGGGCCGATTCAGCGTGATGAACGCGATGTGGTCGCGCTTCTCGTAGAGAAGGCCCTCGACGGGCTCCGTGATCGCCATGAGCTGTCCTTTCTGCTTCCTCGTGTTCGGTCCGTCACAACCCGAGCCCTTCGAGCACGAGGTGCCGTGCACGGGGAAGGCCGGGAGAATGCAGGCTCAGCTGGCGGATGCGCAGCGATGCCCGGGCCACGGGTCCTTCGACCGTGAAACCCATGGCGCCCATGGTCTGGTGTGCGCGATACGCCATCTCGGTCGCGGCTCGGGCCGACGAGAGCAGCGCTGTCGCGGCCGCGCCCGGGCCTGCCTGGTCGCCATCGTCGATGCGGAACGCCCCGATGCGAACCAGGATCGAGGCTGCCTGTAGCGAGGTCGCGCGGTCGGCCAGCGGATGGGCGACCGCCTGGAAGCTCCCGATCGGGCGGCCGAACTGCACCCGGTCGCGGGCGTAGTCGACCGAGACGGCGAGCAAGTGCCGGCCCGCGCCGACGAGATACGCCGCCAGCGCGACCTGGCCGCGGGCAACGGCGAGCCGGGGATCGCCCAGCTCCGACACCCGCTCGAGCCCGACCCGGGCCCAGGGCTCGCCGGCGGTGGTCTCGACGGGTTCCGGCGCTCCGCGTGGCCGTGCCAGCCAGGCCCGGTCGTCAGCGAGCTCGACGAACGTCGTGGCCACCGCGGCCCAGGGGAGCAGCGGCGGGCAGCCCACGGTGACCAGGCCTGTTGCGGTCGTCAGCGGCGAGCGGTCGTCGGGCGCCAACAGGGCGGTAGCGACGAAGTGGCCCACGAGCGGACCGGGCGCGGCGGCCGTCCCCAACGCCTCCATGGCCGCGCAGATCTCGAGACATCCACCGCCGCCCTCGGGGGTGCCCAGTGCCAGCACCCCGAGCTCGGCCAGACCCGACCAGTACCCGGCCGGCAGCGGATCGACGGCGACGGAAGGGGCAGCGTCAAAGTGCGGCATCGCAAGGGTCCGCTCGCAATGGCGGCGGACCGACTCGGCCAAGGCCTGCTGCTCGGCGCTGTAGGAGAGATCGAGGCTCATCGCGCGCCGTCTCGTCCACGACGCCCGGGGGTCACCGGCCGCGAGCTCGTTGGCGTGATCGGCGTCGAGCTCATCGGGCGGTCTTCCACCGCTCGACGGCAACCGCGGTCGCGGGCCTGCCCAAGGCCTGGGCCTCGATGCGCAGCGCGGGCAGTCGCATGGTCGCGAGGTGGAGGTCGTACTCGGTGGTGAACCCGAGCGCCCCATGGAACTGGTGGGTGTCGGCGAACACCCGCTGGGCCGCCGTCAGCGCCTGCGTCAGCGCAACCGCCGCGGCCTGCGGCGGCGCACCCAGCCACGCCGCCTCCAGCATGAGCCATCGGCTCCCTTCAACGGCCACCGCGCACTCGGCGAGCCGGTGTTGCACGGCCTGGAACGACCCGATCGCCTTGTCGAACTGCCTGCGGTGCGTCACGTGCTCGACGGTCAGCGCCAGCGCCGCACGCATGGTCCCGACGAGCTCGGCAGCCAATGCGACCCGCCACCAGGCGCCGACCACGGACGGGGCGACGGCCACCGTTTGCCCTCCCTCCAGATCGAGCGGGCCAGCTCGATCGGCGGGGCCGGCAGCCGCGCCGGACGGGGCCAGGCGGCCCATGGGCCAACCCATCCTCGACCGCACCCGGATCGTGGACCCCGGGCCCGGGCTCAGGACCCGAACCTCCGTGCTGTCGACGACCACGATGGTTCGGGCGTCGGCGAGGAACCGGGCCGGGCCGCGATGACCCGCGGCGACCACGGCGATCGGACCGGGCACGTCGATCCCGAGCACCGGCCCCACGAGCGCACGCGTGCCACCGGCGATCACCCCGTGGCGGGCCGTGACCGCCTCGACCACCAGCGCCGCCTCGAGTCGGCCGCGAAGGCCATCGCCACCATCGGCCAGCTCGAGGTAGCCGTGCGCCTGCAGCACCCGGTCGAGCTCGTGGTCGTAGCCGGGATCGTCGCCACCGAGCGCCCGCATCCGGGCCGGGCCGGCGTGGTGATCGAGGATCGCGTCGACCGCCGAGACGATCGCTTCTTGTTCGAGGTCGAGATCGAAGTCCACGGATCAACCTTTGGGCAGGCGCAGGTGCAAGCGGGAGATGAGGTTGAGCTGCACCTCGTACGTCCCGGCGGCCACGCCGGCGGCCAGGGACTTGCGCAGCTGATGGTCGGCCAGGCTGGCGTACTCGAGCGAGCCGGCGCCCATGAGCTCGAGGCAGGCCTCGGCCACGATCCGTTCGGCCTGCACCATCGCCACCCGGGCGAGCGACGGATTGGCCGAGCTGCCCTGGGCCCGGTCGCGCTCGTCGATCACGCGGTAGTAGAGCAGCCGGGCGGCCTCGCACGTCGCCCGGGCTCGGCCGACGATCTCCAGGCTGACGGGATCGTCGAAGCGGTCGTTGGCGATCGCCCACTCGACCACCTCCTCGAGGAGACGCGCGGCCCGGGCCCAGCGGGGCGCGCCGACCCGCTCGTACGCCAGCGCTTCCCTGACGACCGCCCAGCCCTCGTCCTGGGGTCCGAGCCGGCAGCTCACGGGGACCCGCATGTCGGTGAACACGAGCTCGTTGAACGAGTGCTCGCCGACCATCGACCCGATCGGTCGGATCGCGAACCCGGGGGTGTCGGTCGGCACCAGGAGCACGGAGATCCCCTGACCGCGGGTGCCTCCGCTGTCGGTGCGGACGAGGAGATAGCAGTAGTTAGCGACGTCGGCGTACGAGGTCCAGATCTTCGATCCGTTCACGACGTACTCGTCACCGTCGAGCTCGGCCCGGGTGCGCAAGGAAGTCAGGTCGGTTCCGGCGTCAGGTTCCGAGAAGCCCTGGCACCAGATCACGTCGCCTCGGGCGATCAACGGGAGGTGCAGACGCTGCTGGTCGGGCGTGCCGTGGGCCATGATCGACGGCCCGATCCAGTTGACGTTCATGTACTGCGGGCCCCGGGGCTCGCCGATCGACCACAGCTCCTCGCCGAGGACGGTGTGCTGCCAGGCCGAAGCGGCGTGTCCGCCGTGCTCGGTCGGCCAGTGCGGCGTCAACCAGCCGTGCTCGGCCATGAGGCCGGCGAAGCGGCGCGAGTACGCGACGTTCTCGCGTGATCCCAGCGTGGCGACGGCACCCGTCCACCGGCCTGGGAGCTCCTCGTCGAGGAACGCCCGGAGCTGCGTACGGAAGCTGCTGTCCTCCTGCGACCACTCGAACTCCACGAGCGCTCCCCCCTCCGAATCAGGTGGGCCATCGCCCGGCGCCGAGAGGCGATGACCGCGCGCCCGTCGCGTCTCGACGACACCCATGGCCGGCCTAGATGTATGGCGATTGGCGTACCACCCCGAGACGGATCACCGGTGACGGGTCGACCGAGGTCTTGACATCGACGAGCGACGGTCCCGGGTCGCGAAGGGCATCAGCCAACGCCGTCGCCAGCGTCGTCGGGTCGTGAACGCACCACGCGTTCGCTCCCATGCCCCGGGCGACACCGGCGAAGTCGACCTCGTCGAAGGTCGAGCTCGACTCGGGATACATCGCCTCCTCGGCGTGACGCACCCAGCCGAGCGCAGCGTTGTTCAGCACGACGTAGGAGATGTCGAGGCCGAGTCGCGCTGCGGTTTCCACCTCGACCAGGCCGTAGCCCCAGGCTCCGTCGCCCGTGAGCACGACCACCTTGCCCGCCGGACGGCCCAGCCGCGCACCCAGCGCCGCACCGGGCGCCCAGCCGAGACCGGCGAGGCCGCGGGGTGCGACCATCCCGACGCCGGAACGCTTGATCCGGAAATAGGTGGCGGCCCAGCCCGAAGCCAGCGAGGCGTCGCACACGAGGAGGTCGTCGGGCCCCAACAGGTCGTCGAGGGCCGAGACCACCTCGACCGGGGAGATCCGCCCGTCGCCCGGGCTCTTGGCCTGGTCGTGGGGGTTGATGTCGTCGATCCACGAACCGCCAGCCACTCCGGGCGACGACCACCCGACCAGTGCGGTGTCGAGCTGCTCGAGGAACGAGCGGGCATCTGCGACGTCGCCTATGCGGACGGGCATCGTGCGCCCGATCTCCTCGCCGTCGATGTCGATGTGCACCACGTCTTGGCTCAGAGCGGGGAGCCGCCACGAATGCGTCGTGAGCTGATCGAGCTTGGTCCCGACGGCGATCACGAGATTGGCCGAGCGGACGACCACGTTGCCCCGAGCGGTGCCGAAGCTACCGACGACCCCGCCCGACAGGCGCGCTCGTTCGTCGATACCGCCCTTGCCGTTGAGGGTGGTGACGACGGGCAGGTTGTGACTCTCCGCCAACTGGGTCAGTGCCGCGGCGGCGCCGCTGAGCACAACCCCACCCCCGGCGAGGACGACCGGACGGGACGCGCCCCGAACCAGGGCCGCGACCTCTTCGAGCACGCGCGTCGAGAGCCCGGGCCGATGTCTCGGGTACTCGAGATCGGACGGGGTTGTCGTCCGGGGCCGGGCCAGGTCGGCCGCTCCGAGGAAGATGTCCTCGGGAATCTCGATGGCGACAGGACCGCAGCGCCCGGTGGTGGCCACCCGGAGCGCGTGGTCGACGATCTCGTCGAGCGCGGCCGGCTCGCGCACCTGCCCGACCCACTTGGTGACGGGGGCGAGCAGCGCCCGCTGATCGAGCGCCTGCGAGACCACCGATCGGCGTCGGAGGTGCTCGGTGTCGCGTCGTATGTCGGCGATGATGGCGATCACGGGGATCGACGATGCGTACGCCTCGGCCAGGCCCGACACCAGGTTCGTGACACCGGGGCCGACCGTGGCGTCGCAGATCCCGACCTGACCCGTCACTCGGGCGTAGGCGTCCGCGGCGCAGGCCGCGTTGCGCTCGTCGCGCACGAGCACGTGCCGGTGCCCTGACGCGGCACTGGCTGCGTACAGCGGCAGCGTCTGGCCCCCGGGCACTCCGAAGATCGGGGACCCGGTGGCGCCCAGGAGATCGACGAGGCGCTGCCCGACTGAGGTCATCCCGCCCAGGATATCAGTATCCTCAAATGACATCGAGTGCCCGCTCCCAACCACGCTGGCCGACGATCACGTCGACCCGGATACCGCCAGAGACCTCCACAACGCGGAGCTCCGAGAGGGGCCTGACCCGGCTCGCGCGCCGCTGTCTCGGAGGAGGCCGTCATCGTCGGTCAGCGACCGATCGGGCGGTCCCGGGTGGCGGAGACCCGGGACCGCGCTCGACCATGCCTGAGCTTTCGCTGTCAGACGTCGAACGGCGTGAACTCGCCGACCGGCTGGAAGCAGAAGCAGTCAGCCTCGTACACGACCTCGCGCCAGGTGTCGGCACCGCTGTGCTTGTCTGCAGTGAAGGACACGGAATCCCAGTACGCCAGAGGCAGACCCGACACGGTCTCCAGCCCGGCGATCAGCGACGCAGCGGTGATCTCCTCACCGCTGGCGACCGCGGCATCGAGCCCGGCGAGCAGCACGCTCAGGAGATCGCAGGTCATGAGCAGAGTCTCGAGCTCACCCGACTCGATGGTGGAGACCGCGGGCTCGATGGTGACACCGGCGAATTCCTCGTAGTTGGCAAGGCATTCCGCGGCCCCAGGGTCGAGCTCGTTGTCGGCCGGATCGCCGACCTTGAGTGCAGCGATGGCCCTGGTCCCGTCGTAGTGGTTGTCCTCCAAGAAGCTGGCCGAGACGTCACCCATGTGCGACTGGATGTCGAAGTCGACCCACTCGGGCAGGTAGTCGATGTCGTTGGCTGCAGCCATCACGTTGCCCACGTCGGTGCTGCCGACCGGGGCGATGATCAGGTCGGCGCCGTCGGCCTTGAGGCGCTGAGCCACCACGGCGACGTCGACCTCGCCGATGCCCTCGCCGGTGAGCGAAACCTCACTGACGAACGAGTATCCGGCCGCGGCCATCGCCTCCTTGAGGATGTCGGTCGTCTCCTCGTAGCGGGTGTCGAAGATGAGCCCGATGGACTTGTCGTCGAAGATGCCTTCGGCCGCCGCCCAGGCCACGAACTGCCGGGCGATCGTGCCCTCGTCGACCCGCATGGTGAACAGCGACGGACCGATCGACTCGTACTTGCTCGGCGGGAACGGCGCGATGTTGATGGTCGGAATGTCGAAGCGGGATGCCAGGCACTCGCTCCCCGCGTTGAACTCCCGCTGGGCGAGCACGGCGAAGACCTCGTCCTCCTCGGCGAAGGCCTGGCACACCGCCTGCTTGTCGTCGTCGTCGAGGACGCTGAACTTCCGGATCGAGAGCTCGATGTCGACGTGGCCGACCGGCAGGAGCCCGTCGGCCCTGGCCTTCTCGACAGCGGCCAGGATCTGCAACTCCGGATCACCGATGGTGGCCTTGGGGAAGGCGTCGGTGAACAGCGAGAGATCGGGGTAGGCGAAGCCGATCTTGATCGTCACCGGCTCCGCCGGAGCCGCCGTGGTCGTGGTCGCGGGCTCGGTCGCCACGGTTGTCGCGGGCCCCGCTCCCCCGGTCGTGCCGGTCGTGGCCTCGGTGGTGTCACTCGCCGAGACGGTCGTGACCGCTGCTACGGGAGCGTCGTCATCGTCGTCGCCGCACGCTGCGGCCAGGAGGGCCAGCGCCATCGCACTGGCCACGAAACGAACGCCGGTCTTGGTACGCATGGTTCGATCCCCCCGGATGCACCTGTCGCGTCACGCAGTCGAGGCCGAGTGGTCGCAACTGGGACGGACGCCCATTGGTCCCGCGAGCGGTGAACAGTATACTGAAATACCGGGGCGCGCAAGGGTGGGCCCGGGAGCCCACGAGCGCTCCACTGCGGATGATGCTCAGCACGACGGACGTCCGGGGGTGACCGTGGCAGAGCACAACGACGTCGCCGGGTTCGTCGAGGTGGCCGGCGGGCTGGCCTTCCCCGAGAGCCCCCGCTGGCACGACGACAGGATCTGGCTCGTCGAAAAGCGCGCCGGTCGGGTCCTCGCCGGGCCGCCCGACGGGCCCCTGTCTCCGGTGGTCGAGGTACCCGACGGCCCCGGGGGGCTCGGATGGGACGCCGGAGGCCATCTCCTCGTCGTCGGCTCGACGTCGCGGTGCCTGTACCGCCACGCCGCCGGCGACCTGATCACGGTGGCCGATCTGAGCGCGTTCACCGTCGGTCGGGCCAACGACATGGTGGTCGACGGGCTCGGCCGGGCCTACGTCGGCCACTTCGGCTACGACCTCCTGGGAGGCGCAGCACCGGCGGCGGGACGACTCGTGCTCGTCGACGTCGACGGCTCGGCCCGCCCTGTCGGCGATCCCCTCGACTTCGCCAACGGTGCCGTCATCGATCCCAGCGGCGAGACGTTGATCGTGGCCGAATCGGCTGCCAACCTGCTGACCGCGTTCTCGATCGGGCTCGACGGATCGCTCCACGACCGTCGGGTGTTCGCCGACCTGGGCTCGACGGTTCCGGACGGGATCGCCCTCGACGCCGAAGGCGCCGTCTGGGTCGCCGATCCGGTCAACGGTCAGGTCGTGCGTGTTCTCGACGGGGGCCTGGTGACCGACCGTCTCGAGACCGCCGGTCGGGGCGCCTTCGCCTGCGCGCTCGGCGGCGCCGCAGGGACGACGTTGTTCGTGTGCCTCTACGACGAGGAGGCCTCGCGCAGCATCGCCGGCGCTGCGATCGGCTCCCTCGTCTCGGTCGAGGTCGATGTTCCCGCCGCCGCCCCACCACGAGCGCGTTAGCCGGCCTCAGGTGCAGGGTGCGCCCAGCACGGTCATCCGATGGAGCAAGCGGGGGGCGTCGCCGTAGTCGTGCACGGCGTAGTGGAGCAGGCACCGGTTGTCCCACATGACGACGTCGCCTCGACGCCAGTGGTGACGGTGGACGAACTCGGGACGGGCGACGTGGCGGTACAGGAACTCGATGATCGGACGGCTTTCGTCTGGCGTCATGCCCTCGAGGTGGGGCACCGACTCGATCCGGCCGATTGCCAGGGCCCGCTTCCCGGTGACGGGGTGGATCCGCACCACGGGGTGCATGGTCACCACGTCGCGCCGCTCACCATCGTCGACGCGCGTGCCCGTGAACGCCGCGCGAACCTGGCCGAGCAGAAGCTGCATCGCCGGCGACAGCGCCTCGTAGGCCCGGTACATGTTCGACCACATCGTGTCGCCCCCGATCGGCGGGAGCTCCTGGGCGGCGAGGATGGCGATCGGCGGCGGCTCCTCGAAGAAGGCCGAGTCGAAATGCCAGTTCTCGGTGAGCGTCTCGGCTTTGCCCATGTTGGGTACCCGGAGGATCCCGGGGAACCCGGTGACGGCGTGGGGTGCGAGATACGGCACGACCAAGGGCTCGCCCCACAGGCACCCGAAGCTCCACTGCGCCGCCGGCTCGAGCTGCTGTGCAGGAAACACCAGCAGGCAGTGATCGGTGAAGGCCTGGACCAGGCGGCCGAACGACTCGCCGTCGATCGGCTGCGACAGGTCGAGACCGACGACCTCAGCGCCGACGGCGGGCGAGAGTGGACGGATCTCGATCGGCGAACGCTTGGTCATCCTCGGTGGCTCCTCTCGCGCCCCTCGCGCTGGTCACGATCGATGAGGACCGGCCCTCAACGGTCGGGCACCTTGCACACTGTAGAAACCCCGATCGACTGCGATGGCCCGTGGACGCCGTGAGCACGATGAGCACCATGGCCGCTCAGCACTCGGTGCGGCGGGTGACGTAGGCGACGTACTCGTCGAGCTCCTCGTTGATCTCCGTGGCGGTCATCTGCGTGAAGACGCCGACGAAGTTGGCTTTCTGGCCGGGCCGGATGGCGTCGCCGCTGCTCGATGTGGCGACCACTTTCTCGAGCGTGCGCCCGTCACGGTCGATGGCCTGCATCTCGACCTCGACGCAATACGTGATGGTCGCCGACTGGTTGTGGGCCAGCGTCTGCACCCGGGCACCGCTGTCGTCCTGCTGAACGCGGGGCTCGGCGAGCTTCACCGGCGGTTGGTCGACCACGGCGTGCACCCACAGCCCGAACGAGACCACGAGACCCACCGTGACCGCGGTGTAGAACGCCACCGTCATGCGTCGCGACGCGCGCCCCGCGGTGCGATCGTCGCCCGGATCGTCGGCGCGTCCGGAGGCTCGCTCGGAGGCGCTGGCGGGGGCGCTGGCGGGGGCGCCGAGCCCTGACGTCATCACGCGACGACCGCTCCGAGCATCATCTGCGCCAGCTCGTCCTGGTCGAGCCCGTCGGCCGACCCGAGCGGGTGCACGACCCCCTTTTCCATGAACACCACGGTGTCGGCGATGTCGAGCGCGGTGCGCACCGACTGCTCGACGATCACGATCGTCGTCCCGAGCGCCTTGACCCGACGCAGCGCAGCGAGGAGCTCCTGGGTGATGCGGGGCGCCAGGCCGAGCGAGAGCTCGTCGATGAGCAGCAGCGAGGGGCCGGCCATGAGTGCCCGTCCCAACGCCAGCATCTGCTGCTCGCCTCCCGAGAGCGTCCCCCCGGGCTGGTTCACCCGGCGCTCGAGCTCGGGGAAGACGCTGAAGACTTCCGACATCCGGTCGCGAATGAGGTCGTGCTCGGTGCTGAACGGGTACCCGCCGATCCAGAGGTTCTCGGAGACGCTCAACGAGGGGAACGTCGAACGGCCGCCGGCCATCAGCGTGATGCCGAGGGCCACACGCTGCTCGGTCGGGATACCGGTGAGCTCGAGACCGTCGTAGACCGTCTCGCCCGACTGCGCGTCGAGGAGCCCGGCCACCGTCGAGAGGAGCGTCGTCTTGCCGACACCGTTGCGGCCGAGGATGGCGTGGCACCCACCCCGGGGGATCTGCATCGTGATGCCGAACAACACCTGGACCGGACCGTACGAGAACGAGAGGTCGTCGATCTCGAGGATGACGTCGTCGCGCCGGCGTATCGCCCGCTCCTCGGAGGGGTCGCGGAGCTGCAGCATCTCGGCAGCCGCCACCTCGTCGAGCCCCGCGGCGCGGCGGCTCTCGTCCCAGAGAAGGTCGCGCAAGCGGCCCACGTCGCGCCGATACACCGGGAGGGCAACGAGCAACAGGATGAGGCCGGCGACCGCGACCAGCGGGACCACCACGAGGAACGCGGTGCGGAGTGAGGTGGCATCGGCGATGACGCCCATGATCACCGGTGCGGCCGCCCCGGCGATGCTCTGGAACACGGCGTCGAGCGAGGTCGCCCGACCGCGCAGGCTGGGATGGACGACATCGGCCCGAGCCGCGTTGAGGGGGGGCTGGGAGGCCGTGAGCGTGATGGCGCCGAGCGTGAAGAACACGAGCATCGCGGGCGCGTTGTCGACCGAGAAGGCCACGAAGAACAACGGGGCGGTGACGATGCGCATGGTCGAGGCCACGACCACACGCGCGGCGGTGTGACCCGACCGGGTGAGGGAATCGGTGACATACCCCGAACCGAGCGCCCCGACGATGCCTCCGAGGGCGAACAGGCCGGTGGCCGAGGCGGCCTCGGTCAGCGTGAAACCGAGGTAGCGGACCATGTAGGTCGGTGCCCACACCCCGATGGAGCCGAAGAAGAGGCTTCCAAAGGTCGAGGACACGAAGATCGAGGTGAAGGTGCGGATGTGCAGCAGCTCGCGGTACGCCGCCCGGGTGCCGATGTGGTCGTAGTCGGACTCCACCGCGGTCGTGGTCCGGAGGTTGGCGTGGCGCCGGTCCATGGCACCCCGGATCGGCTCGGGGAGCTGCCAGGCCAGGATCGCAACGACGAACGCTGGAAGCGAGAAGAAGAAAAAGGTCGAGCGCCAGCCCCACTCCGTGGCCATGGCTCCGGCGATGGGCAGCATGAGAATACCAAGTAACTGCCCGATTTGATAGACGCTCAGGACCTTCGTGCGTTGCCCGACCGGGTAGTAGTCGGCCAGTAACGACTGGGACGTCGGGTTGTCGCACGGATCCCATGCGCCGAGGAGCATCCGGGAGGCGAGGAGGCTGGGGTAGCCTCGGGCCAGTCCCGTCCACACCATGGTTGCGCCCCAGGCGGCCGTCCCCCAGGCGACGACCCGGGTACGGACGAACCGATCCGCGATCGTGCCGAAGGGCACGGTGAGCACGGTCACCGACACCAGGTACGAGCCCGAGAGCAGGCCGAGCTGGGTGTCGGACAACCCGAATTCCCCTTTCAACAGTGGGAAGACGCTCGGCAGGAGGAACTGATCGCTCACGTTCACCGCATAGATCGCGGTCAGGAGGATCAGCGGCCACCTGGACACTCCCACCAACCGGCGGGTGATCGCGACGTCGGATCGCGGGGTGCTGTCGGGTGACAGGATGGCGGCGTCACGCTCCGTCGGGCGTGTGGACGCTGACTCCGTGGCAACCGGACGGCCCGCATGCGGCTCCCCCACCTCTGGCTCGCTCACGACTCCCCCACCGGCAGGGTCGCGACCGCGGACCCCAGCCCGGCCCTCCGAAGCGAAGTCACGGGCGCTCCGCGTCGGCCATGGCGCGCACGACGGCTGCAAAGGCCTCCTGCGCATCTGCGGTGAGGCCCCGGGGAGCGACGCGGAGCGTTCGCCCGTCGATCGAGCGAATCGGATGGACGTCGCGGCTCGTCGACGTGAGGAACGCCTCCTCGCAGGTCGCGAGCTCGGCGACCGGGACGTCGGCCTCGACGATCGACGGCATACGCTCGAGCAGGAGAGAGCGCGTGATCCCGGCGAGGCACCCGGCCGACAGCGGCGGGGTGACCAGCGTGCCGTCGCGAACGACGAACACGTTGGAGCCTGCGCCCTCACACAGGTTCCCCACAGTGTTGGCGAACAACCCCTCATCGGCTCCCTGATCGTGGGCGAAGCGCAGCGCGCGGGCGTTGTCGACATACGAGACCGTCTTGAGCCCGGCCGATGCCCCGTGTTCGTTGCGCGACCAGGGCACGACGACCACGTCGGCGGCCGGGCCCCAGACGACCATGGGGGCGATGGACGCGACGACGGTCGGCTCGCTCGCCCGTGCGGCACTGGCCATCCGGCCCGGCCCGGCCGTGACCGTGATCCGCAGCCAGAACGGGGGAGCCCCAGGAGGTGTGGTGGCCAGCACGGCGTCGGTGCCGGCGCGGACGGCGGCGAGGTCGACCTCGATTCCCAGCGGCGAGGCCGACGCCACCAGCCGATCGAGGTGCCGATGCAGCGCGAACGGAACGCCCGCGACGACCTTCACGGCCTCGAACGCGCCCAGGCCCACGATCCCGCGGTCGTCGGACCGGAGCGCCGGTTCGCCGTTGGGCACGAGGCGTCCGTTCACCCAGGCGATCTCCGTGACCTCAGGTATCGGAGCATCCCGCACCGGGCCGCCGCCCACGGGATCAATTCGCATCGGGCCCCTCCTCCGCGATCGACATATTCAGTATACTTATTCCATGAAGGTCCATGCGATCCTCGACCATGACTCGCTCCACCGGGCCGGGCTGGCCGAGTCGATCGGGTTCGACGGTGTCTCGGTCACCGAGACCGTGCACGACCCCTTTCTCTCGTTGATGCGCTGCACCGCCGAGACCAGCCGGGTGTGCCTGGCCACCGCGATCGCGGTCGCCTTTCCACGGAGCCCGTGGCACCTGGCCCAGACGGCGAACGACCTTCAGACCTATTCCCAGGGTCGTTTCATGCTCGGCCTCGGTAGCCAGGTCAGGGCCCACGTCGAGCGAAGGTTCAGCGCGGCCTTCGATCGACCGGTACCGAGGATGCGCGAGCTGATCCTCGCCGTCCGTGCCATCTGGCGTGCGTGGGCCGGCGACGCCCCCCTGCGTTTCGAGGGCGAGTTCTACCGGCACACCCTGCTCACCCCGTTCTTCGACCCCGGACCGAACCCCCATGGCAACCCGCCGATCATGCTGGCCGCGGTGGGAGCCAGCATGGTGCGTGTCGCCGGTGAGGTCGCCGACGGGCTGTTGGTGCACGGGTTCTCGACGCCGAGGTACCTCCGCGAGGTCACGCTCCCCGCGTTCGATGACGGTTTACGCACCGGGGGCCGTACACGACCCGATGTCGAGATCGCCCGACCGGTGTTCCTCGTCACCGGCCGCGACGCCGCTGAGACGGCCGCAGCGAAGGCCCGCGTGCAGAGCCGGTTGGCCTTCTACGGAGCGACGCCGGCATATCGGGGCGTCCTCGAGCTGCAGGGCTGGGGCGACCTCCAACCCGAGCTGGCGGCGCTCGCCCGAGAAGGGCGCGAGGTCGACATGATGCGCCTCATCGACGACGACGTCCTCGAAGCGTTCGCCGTCGTGGGCCAGATCGACGACATCCCGAAACTCGTCGCCGCGCACTACGGCGGGATCGTAGATCGGCTCAGCTTCAACGTCGCCTTCCACGACGATCCCGAGCGCTGGGGCGCACTGATCGAGGCAATACATGCGATCCCCGGCGGGGCCGATCGTGTGTAGCTTCGGACCGTCCCTCACGACCTTGACGTGGCACCAACAGCAACGGAGGACGTCCCGATGAGGAACGGCTATCGCATCTTCGACTCCGATACCCACGTGGGGCCGAGCATCGAGACCCTCGAGCAGTTCGCAGGCCCCGTGCTGCGCGATCGGTGGTCGGAGCTCGCACCGTTCCACCAGCCCCAGACCGAAGGTGGCCACCATCTGAGCATCCATCCGTTCCCGTACCGCCGGCGGTTGGGAACGAGCACCGAGGGGACGGCAGCAGCGGGAACCGGTGGGGTTTCCCCGCTCAAGGGAAGCGTGAGCCGTACCTCGTTGCCGACGCCCTACACGCCGGGTGTCAACGACATGAACGCAGCCGGGCGGCTGCACGACATGGACCTGGAAGGGGTCGACGGGCACCTGATCATCCCCGGGACGTTCGTCAATGCGGTTTCTGCGCTCGACATCGAGATGGGGCTGGAGATCTATTCGGCGTACCTCCGCTATCTGGAGGCGTACTGCAGCGCCGATCCGAAGCGGCTGAGGGGCACGATCCTCGTGTCGGGCGCCGCGGCCGAGCAGGCTGCCGCCACGATCCGCAGCCAGTCGGCGCTCCCTCACGTGTGTGCCGTATCCGTCGTGCTGCCTGAGGGGCTCCCGGTCGATGATCCGTCGCTGCACCCGATCTGGGAGGCGATGGGCGAGCACGACCTGCCCCTGTTGCACCACTCGTTCTTCTACGAGCCGCCCTACTTCCCCGGGTACCGCGACATCTGGGACAACGTCGTCATCGCTCGAGCGGCCGCGCATCCGTGGGGAGCGGAGCGTCTCGTGGCGTATCTGATCCTGAGCGGGCTCTTCGATCGTTACCCGCGTCTGCGGGTCGGGTTCGCCGAGTGCAGCGCCGGGTGGCTTCCGGCGTGGCTCGTCAGGCTCAAGGGCCAAGCCGACTACATGAGCCACGCCGTACCTCCGATCGACCTGTCGCCGATCGAGTACGCGCAGTCGGGACGGATCTTCTGCGGGATCGAGCTGTACGAGGGCGACGCCATCGCCAAGCACCTCATCGAGATGGTCGGCGACGGCGCCCTGCTGTATCAGTCCGATTTCCCCCACCCAGGTGGCCAGTTCCCGAACTCGCCCGAGGTGATCTTCGGATGGTCGTCGGTGAGCGAGGAGGCCCGGCGCAACATCCTCTGGGGCAACGCCGAGAAGTTCCTTCGGCTGTGAACCCGCCGCGGCAGGCTGCCGTCGCCACCTCGGATCCGCGCGCCACCGAAACGGCGGTGGAGATGCTCCGGGCTGGTGGGAACGCCGTCGATGCGGCGGTCGCCGCGGCGTTCGTCCTGTACGTCGTCGAGCCGCAGTCGTGCGGTGTCGCCGGAGACGCGTTCCTCCTCCTGGGACGAGGGCGAGGCGACGACCCCACCACTGCCCCCTTGGCGTTCGGCGGATCGGGGGCGGTGCCACAGGGCCTCACGGCCGAAGCCCTCCGGGCCGACGGGCTCGACGGGGTGCCACCACGCGGTGGCCGGTCGGTGACGCCTCCGGGAGCGGTCGACCTGCTCGTGACGACCCTGGAAGCCCACGGCACGCTGTCGTTGGCCACGGTCCTCGCTCCGGCAATCGCCCTGGCCCACAAGGGGTTCGAGGTGCGGCCGTCCCTCGCCAGCGCGGCCGCACGGGCCGCGGCGGAGATCGGCTCCGATCCGGTTCTGGGGCCCTTGTACGTACCCGACGGGCGGCCCGTGGCGCTCGGGAGCGTCGTGCGCAACCACCGCCTGGCCGACTGCCTCGAGGCCATCGTCGTCGGTGGCGCCCGCACCCTGTACGAAGGGCCGATCGCCGACGAGATCGTCGAGGTGGTGCGGGCCGACGGGGGCTACCTCGACCACCACGATCTCGGGTCGCACCGCACCGGGTCGATCACTGCCGAGTGTGCGAGCTTCCGAGGCTGCTCGGTCTGGGAGCTGCCGGCTCCCACGCAGGGGCCCGCGGTGCTCCACGCGTTGCGCGAGCTCGAAGCCCTCGATCGACCACACGAAGACTGGGACCGGGTCGCCGACGCGCTCAGGCGGGGCATGGCGGCGGCCGGGTTCGACCCTGCGGCGATGGGCCCTCAACGGCCGAGCCCGGCCCGGGGCGACACCACCTATCTGGCCGTGATGGAGAACGATGGGCTCGCCGTCTCCTTGATCACCTCGGTCTTCGGCGACTTCGGCAGCCACCTCGGTATCCCTGTGCTGGGGAGCCCGATCCAGAACCGGGCGACGATGTTCCGGATGTTGCGACGCATGCCGTCGCCCGGGCAGCCCCCGCACACGACCATCCCCGCCATGGTGACCGGCCCCGACGGTCGGGTGCAGCTGTGCCTCGGCGTCGCAGGGGGGATCATGCAGCCACAGGCCCAGGTGCAGGTCCTCATCCGCCTCCTCTGCGAGGGCCATACACCTCAGGATGCCATCGACGCGCCACGCTTCAAGGTCTGCTTCGGTGGCGACCTCGCGCTCGAGCCAGACCATCCGCTCTCGAGGATCTGGCCCGAGGCCCTGGCCCGCGATCCCGGGCCGGAGGGCTTCGGGAGCGCCAACGTGGTTGCTGTCGTCGGCGATCGCCTCAGCGCCGGAGCCGATCACCGACGCGGCGGGTCCGCCCGGGTCGTGACCCTCGCCAACGGTGAATGATCGAGGTCTCGTCGTCACTGCTGCGTGACTGCGTGACCGGGGAGCGCGCCACACGGGGCCTCTCGGCGCCCTCGAGGTCGCCGGGCGGCCGTCCTCTGTCACATGAGCGCGCCGCCGTCGACGTTGAGCACGGTCCCGGTGACGTAGGTGTTCGTCATGAGGAAGAGCACGGCATGCGCCAGCTCCTCGGGACGACCCAGCCGCTTGATCGGCAGACCCTCGACGAAGGCACGGGTCGCTTCGTGCTTGTTCGCTCCGAACGCTCGATCGAGCACCGGAGTGTCGAAGGCACCGGGCCGGATCGTGTTGACCCGGATGGGCGCGAGCTCCAACGCCATGGCTCGAACCAACGACTCGAGCGCCGCGGTCGCCACCGCACCAGCGGCTCGACCGGCACGGGGTCGCACGGCAGACAGGCCCGAGCAGAACGTGAGCGATCCGTGCTCGGGCATGCGGGCCACGGCCGAGACGCACACGTTGCGAGCCGTCCAGACCCGCGCATCGAGCGCCTGAACGACGAGGTCGTGGGTGGTCTCGCCGATCGGCGCAGCAGGCTGGTCACCCGTGAACGACACGAGGTGGTCGATGACGCCGAGGTCGGCGCACATCGCCTCGACGGCATCACCATCGGCGCCGTCGAGCGCGTACGACCGGGTGTCCGGGCCGACCGTGGCCGCGGCCCGCGCGAGACGATCGGGCGTGCGTGCCGCGATGGCCACGTGGGCGCCGGCATCGCGTGCGGCCAGGGCCGTGGCCAGTCCCATCCCCGAGCTCCCGCCCAGAACGACGACCGTCCGGCCGACGAGTGACTCCATGCGAACGCCCCTCTCCCACCCGCTGCTGGGTCAATAGAGTATCCTGAAAAGGGATACGGGAGCCGGGGGATCGAAACGTGTCGCGACAGCCTGGCGGCGCCCGATGACCTTCACGATCCCCTTCATCGACTTCGAGATCCCCCTGCACATCGTGGTCCTCGGCGTGATCACCGGGCTCACGTACTCGCTCGTCGCCGTGGGCCTGACGCTCGTCTACAAGACCTCGCGCGTTCTGAACCTGGCTGCCGGCGAGCTCGGTGCGCTCCCGAGCCTGATCGTTCCCTTGTTGGTGCTCAACGCCGGCTGGCCGTACTGGATCGTTCTCCCGATGGGTCTCGTCACCGCCGCCATGCTCGGCGGGCTCTGCGAGCTGCTGGTGATCAGGCGCCTCGAGAGCGCACCGAGGCTGACGGCCATGGTGGCGACGATCGGCCTGGGCCAGGTGATCTTCGCCTTCAGCCTGTTGCTGCCGAGCGTGAGCCGGCTCGAGGGCGAGCGGTATCCGACGCCGTTCTCGTGGGAGATCCAGATCGGCGAGTTGTTCCTCGGACCGGGCCAGATCCTGATCCTGCTGGTGTCGCCGCTGATCGTCGCCGGGCTGGCGCTGTTCCTGCGCCGGAGCACGGTGGGGCGAGCCAGCCGGGCCGTGGCCGACAACGGCGAGGCCGCCCGACTCGCCGGCATCCCCATCCACCGGATCTCGTTCACGATGTGGTCGATCGCCGGTCTCCTGGCTGGCGTCGCTGCGATCCTCTACGGCCCGACGCGCCCGCTGGCCGTTTCGGAGGCACTGGGGCCGTCGCTGCTGTTGCGATCGCTCGGCGCCGCGATGATCGGCGGCCTCACCAGCCTGGCTGGTTCGTTCGCGGGCGGCATCGCGATCGGCGTCGTTGGGGCGCTCGTGTTGTGGAACTACCCGTCCGGGGGCGTGGTCGAGCTCGTGATCGCGATCCTGATCGTGCTGAGCCTCCTCGCCCGACGCAATCTCGGTCAGCTGATCCGGGGCCGTGACCGATCGGGGTGGACCTTCGCCCGCTCGGTCCGGCCGATCGAGCCTCTTCTGGCACGCCACCATCGCGTCCGGGCGTTGCGGGTCGCCACGCGGACCGTCGTGATCGGGCTGGCGGTCCTGGCACCGTTGGCGCTCACACCGTCGAACCAGTTCCGAGCATCCAGCGTCGTGCTGTTCGCGCTCATGGGCGTGTCGCTCGTGGTCCTCACCGGCTATTCGGGGCACGTCTCGCTGGGCCAGTATTCGTTCGTGGGGATCGGAGCGGCGCTGGGGGGCCGACTGCTCCTGGCCGACATCCCGTATCTGGCTGCGGGTGCGCTGGCCGTGGTCGCCGGGTGCACGGTGGCGCTCGGTGTCGGTCTCCCCGCGCTACGAGTCCGGGGCCTGTTCCTGGCCGTCACAACGCTGGCCTTTGCCATCGGCACGAGCACATGGCTCTTCAACCAGGACTGGTTCGTGACCACCAGGACCGGCGTCGGGTCGTCGCTGCACATCGACCGTCCCGTGATCGCCGGCGTCGACTTCGACGAAGAACGCAACTACTACTGGCTGTGCCTCCTCGTGCTCGTCATCACCTGCGTGGTGGTGCAGCGCATCCGCAGCACCGGCCCGGGCCGCATGATGGTGGCGGTGCGCGACAACGAGGTCTCGGCGACGAGCCTGGCGATCAACCCCAGGCTGGTGAAGCTCCGGGCGTTCGTGATCTCCGGTGGGATCGCCACGCTCGCCGGATTCATGTACGGGGGCCTGCTCATCAACTTCTCGACCGACCCCGGAACCAAGTTCGGCGCTGCCAAGTCGTTCGGTCTGGTCGTCACCACCGTGTTCGGCGGGGTCACGAGCATCACCGGTGCCGTGCTCGGAGCGGTGTGGATCGAAGGCATTCCCCGCATCCTCGGCGACGACTACGCGCTGTTGTCGTCGGGATTCGCAGTCATCCTCGTGTTCATCCTCGTACCCGGTGGGATGGCGTCACTCGTATTCGACGTGCGCGACCGCATCGTTGCCCGCCTCGTGCGTTCGAGCCCATCATCGCCGCCGCCAGCTCCGGATCCGACGCCATCGGCTCGTGCGACACCGACACCGACACGTGCGCTCGTCCGCCGGTTCCCGCCCGGGACGACCGCCGACGGCGCTCGGCCGTTGGTGGCCGAAGGGATCACGGTCAGGTACGGCGGCATCACGGCGGTCGAGAGCGTGTCGATCCAGCTCGAGGCGGGAGAGATCCTCGGGTTGATGGGGCCGAACGGTGCGGGCAAGACCACGCTCTTCGACGCCTTGACCGGTGTGACCCGCCCGGCGGCCGGTCGCATCCTCTTGCACGGAAACGACATCACAACCCTGGCTCCGCACCAGCGTGCCCGTCGCGGTCTAGGTCGAACCCAACAGCAGGCACTGCTGTTCGCCGATCTCACGGTCTGCGAGAGCGTCGAGTTGGCACTCGAACGCCAACTCCCCTCACGACTCGTCGCGACGATGTCGGGCTGGCCCGGCGCCGTCAGGCGCGACCGGACACGCCGGGCTCGAGCGGCCGAGATCATCGAGCTCCTCGGCCTCTCCGAGTACGCCACCCATCCGTCGTCGACGCTCCCGACCGGCGTGCGCCGGCTCGTCGAGCTCGCCTGTGTCGTGGGACTGGGTGCCGACGTGCTCCTCCTCGACGAGCCGACGGCCGGGTTCGCCCCTCCCGAGATCGCCTCGTTCTCGCGGATCATCCGCGAGATACGCGATCACCTCGGCGCGAGCTTGGTGGTGATCGATCACGACGTCCCGATGATGCGCTCGCTCGTCGATCGGCTCTACGTCCTCGACGCTGGACGCATCATCGCCCAAGGCCGACCGGAGCTCCTCGACACCGATGAGGCCGTCGCCACGGCATACCTGGGCGACCGCGCTCACTCGGTTCCCGGCTGAGAGCTGCCAGCGCCGAGGCCGAGCGGGCATCCGCCGCGGCCAGGCCCGGCCTGGCCCGGCGGCAGCCGGGGTCACACCATCGACGGGGTGAAGGTGTCGCGGCCCGATCGCAACAGGGTGCCGGCTAGGCGGCCGGTGAGGCGGCCGTCAGCCACCACGGTGACGCCGTTGACGATGACCCGGTCGATGCCAACGGGTTCGGCGTACAGGCGACCGGCGCCGGCCGGGAGATCGTGGCGGGTCGCGATCTCACCGCAGGCGATCGTGGCCTCGTCGAAGAGCACGAGATCGGCCCAGGCCCCGACCTCGACACGTCCCCGGTCGCGCAGGCCGTACAAGCGGGCGGGTACGTCGGTCATGAGGTGGACGGCCTCCTCGAGTGACAGCGCATCGTGGCGCCGCACCGCGTGCTCGATCACGTAGACCGGGTAGTCGAAGTACGCGGTGAAGTCGAGATGGGCTCCGGCATCCGAGCCCCCGATGAGCGCCCTCCCATCTCGCCATGCCGCCACGCCGGCGTCCCAGTCGGCGCGGCTGGGCTCGCTCGCCGGCCGGGTGAACATGGTCTGCAACCCGTCGGCGCAGACCACGTCGAGCAGCGCGTTGAACGGGGTCTTGGCCTCCTCGAGCGCGATGTCGGCGACGAGCCGGCCCCGATACCGCGCCGTCTCGGCCGTCGAGGTGTCGGAGATCACCCGGTTGCCCCACTCGGCGATCTCGGCCAACCCGCCCACGGCCTCGGCCGCACCCCGGGCCAGACGGCTCCGCACCTCGTGATCACGCAATGCCCCGAGCCGCTCGGCAACGGGGAGCGAGAGCACCGGGCCCCAGCCGGGGAGGGCGTCGAGCACGAAGCCGGTGAGGAACGAGAACCGCGCCCGCGACGGGATGGGCATGTGCAACACCACGATCTTGGCCCCATGGGCCCGAGCGTGGGTACCGGCGGCGAGCACCCCGGCCGTCTCGGAGCGGTTGCCGGCCATGATCCGGACGATGTTCCAGTTGAGCGGACGGCCCGCAGCTACCGACATCGACGTCATCGTCTCGAGCTGCGCGTCATCGAAGCGATCGGCTCGCTCGGGGATGAACTCGAGCGACGTGCCGGCGAACTCGCCACAGATCGCGGCCAGGGCCACGAGCTCATCGCGGTCGGCGCAGCGCGAGGGCACCCGGTCGCCGTTGGCGTCGAAGTGCGCAGGCCCCCACGACGACGAGAAGCCCAGGGCCCCGGCAGCGAGGCCATCTCGCAGCATCGATTCCATGGCCGTGAGCTCCGAAGGCGTGGCGGTTCGTTCGACGGCAGCCGGGCCCATGACGACCCTCCGCAGGGCACTGTGCCCGACCATGAAGCCGGCGTTGATCGCCAATCTGCTTTCGATGCGATCGAGGTACTCGGCGGTCGTCGACCAATCGGCCGGGACACCGGCCTGGAGGGCGGCGAGCGGCATGCCCTCGACAACGGCGAGCATCCGAACGAGGTAGTCGGTCGCTGCTTCGTTGGTCGGCGCCAGGGTGAAACCGCAGTTCCCCGACAGGGTCGTCGTGACACCGTGCAACGACGACGGGGTCAGCCCCGGGTCCCAGAAGACCTGGGCGTCGAGGTGCGAGTGGACGTCGACGAAGCCGGGAGCGACGATGCGATCGCTCGCGTCGACGACCTCCCGAGCGGATGTCGGCTCGAGGAGCCCCATGGCGGCGATGCGGCCGGCGACGATCCCGATGTCGGCTCGGCGACGACGCCCTCCCGTGCCATCGACGACCGTCCCCCCTCGGACCACCACATCGAACAACCGGCTCCCCTCCCCCTCGCAACGCCTCGACGAGCGTACCGATCCCGCGGTGTGCTGACCGGGAGCGGACGGGAGCCGAGGTCAGCGAACACGAATGGAAGGAAAAGGAAGTGAAAGGAAGGGAAATGAACGCGCGAGAACGGGCGGCAACCGGTGGCGGCGGGCGGGGAGATGCCGCTTTCCTCGGGCCGGCGCCTCCCCGTACAGTGCCCACGTCCGTCAATCGCCGCGGGAGCGACAGTGAACCACACGATCTGCGGTGGGCTGACCGTCATCGAGATGGGCGCCGGGAGCGCGGCTGCTTCGATGGTGGGGATGGTCCTGGCCGATCTCGGCGCCCGGGTCGTCAAGATCGAGGCGCCCGGGGGCGATCGCCTGCGCACGCTGTCGCCGTCGGGATTCCTGGTCTGGAACCGGGGCAAGGAGAGCGTGGTCGCCGACCTCCGCACCGAGGCCGGGCGAGCGCGGGTCCGTGAGCTCGCTGCCGGCGCCGACATCGTCGTCGAGGGGTTCAGCCCCGGCGTGGCCGACGGCTGGGTCGTGGGTGCAGCGGCGCTGTGCGGCGCCGATCCCTCGCTCGTCTACTGCGCGATCAGCGGGTTCGGGCCAACCGGGAACTACAGCAGGCTCAAGGGTTACGAGGCCCTCGTGGCCGCCAAGGCCGGCGTGTTCGCCCGCGGGTCGTACGCGCCGCGCAACGGCCCGATCTACTTCCCGCAGCTCTCGGGCAGCTACGGAGCGGCGATGATGGCCCTGGGCGGGATCGCCGGTGCTCTGCTCGTTCGCGACCAGACGGGCCACGGCCAGCGGGTCGACGCCACGCTCGTCCAGGGTCTCGACCCGCTCGACTACTTCTCGTTGATGATCACGCTGATGATGCGCCGGGCAGGCAACAGCGGCGTCGCCGACACCAAGTCGGGCGCGATGGCCTTCACCCGCTACGGGTTGCTCGTCGGCACGCGCGACGGCCGGTTCATCCAGACCTCGACGGTCTTGCCGCACCAGGCCCAATCGCTCACCCGCGTCGCCGGGCTCGGCGCGCTCCTCGACCTACCGCAGAACAAGAACCTCCCGATGTTCGACTCCCCGGAGGACGCCCAGGTCTGGGAAGACCAGATGTGGGAGGCGTTCCGCACCAAGACGCTCACCGAGTGGCTGCCGCTGCTGCTCGCCGATCCCGACATCGCGTTCGAGGTCGCGGCCACGAGCGAGGAGGGCCTCGACCATCCGCAGATCGTCCACAACGGCAACGCCATCACCGTCGACGATCCCGTGCACGGTCCCGTCCGCCAGGTCGGACCGCTCGCCGGCTTCCGGGGGTCGCCGGCCGTCATCACGCGCTCGGCGCCGGCGCTCGACGCCCACGACCCGCTCCCATCTCCTCGCTCCCCCAGCACCGTCCCGGCTGCCAACGGAACCGGTGACGGCGGCGGTGACGGTGACGGTCGCCACGCTGCGGGCCCGCTGACGGGCGTCACGATCGTCGAGTTCGGATACTTCTACGCCATGCCCTTCGGGGTCTCGATGGCCGCCGACCTCGGGGCTCGGGTCATCAAGCTCGAGGACCGGGTCGGCGATCCGATGCGGCGCTCGTTCGGCCCCGAGGTCGGATCGGTCAAGACCACGAGCGGCAAGGAGAGCCTCTCGCTCGACCTCGCCAGCGAGGCAGGCCGCAAGATCGCCCACGAGGTGCTGGCGAAGGCCGACGTGTTCGTCCTCGGCTTTCGTTCGGGTGTGGCCGAACGCCTCGGCATCGACCACGACACCGTCTCGCGTCTCAACCCGCGAATCGTCTACGTGCACGCCGCCGGGTACGGCGTCGACGGCCCGTATGCGCACCGAGCCCTCTACGCCCAAGCGGCGCAGGCCGTCGCGGGCAGCTTCGGCCGACAGGTCGGCCACTGGATCGACCCCGAGCTCAACGTCGACCTGAGCGTCCCCGAGCTCCAGGCGGTGATCGCGCCTCGGCTCGCGCACATCGTCGACGGCGACTCGAACGCCGCGCTGGCCGTGCTCCCGGCGATCTGTTTGGGGGTGCTGCACCAGCGGCGTACGGGACGAGGCCAGTTCGTGGTCGCGAGCATGATCGGCGGCAACGCTCTCGCCTACTCCGACGACTTCTGCACATACGCCGACAAGGTCTCCGTCCCGGTCTGCGACGCCGAGAACATGGGGACGGGCGCCCTGAGCCGCCTGTACGAGGCAGCCGAGGGTTGGGTGTGCATCGTCGTTCCCACCGAGGGGGAGTGGACACGATTCACCGAGGCCATCGGACGCCAGGCGTTGCCGAGCGATCCGAGGTTCGCGACCGTCGCCGCCCGCAACACCAATGACGCCTTGCTGATCGAGGAGCTGACGGCGGTGTTCGCCGAACGTCCGGCGCCCGAGTGGGAGTCGCTGCTGGCTGGAGTCGACGTGGGATGTGTGGCTGTACGGGAAGACTCGCAGTCGGCCTTCACGCTCGACGATCCCGTGATGCGCGAGACCGGACGCTCGCTCGAGGTCGGCCATCCTCTCTTCGGGACGGTGGTACGCAGCGGCGTGCCCGTCGACTTGAGCCTCACCCCCGGCCGGGCTCGCCCCGGATGCGTACGGGGTGAGCACAACACCGCGATCCTCCACGAGCTGGGATACTCCGCCGACGCCATCGCCGAGCTGGAGGCCGACGGCGTGATCTTCGCTCCCGATCCGCTTCCGGCGCGCTGATCCACCGACACACCCGACACACCCGACACGCCGACACACGTCGGGCCGGTCCGTTCACCACCTTCCAGCTTCACCATCGAGACACCGGGGGAACCATGGCAGCCCACACGAGCACAGGGCGCTTCGCCGACAAGGTCGCCGTCATCACCGGAGCGGGCTCGGGCCTCGGGCGCGAGTGCGCCCGGTGGTGGGCCGAGGAGGGCGCCTCGATCGTGGTCACCGACCTGGTCGACAAGCGCGCTCACGACGTCGCCCAGGCGATCAGCGACACCGGCGGTGTCGCCATCGGGATGAAGGTCGACGTCACGATCGAGGCCGAGGTCGAGGCCGCGGTGCGCGCCGCCGTCGACACCTATGGCCGCCTCGACATCATGTTCGCCAACGCCGGGGTGCCCGTCGACGGTTTCGGCACGATCCCCTTCGAGGAGTTCACCGAGGCCCAGTTCGACGCCGTCAACGCCGTCGTCTACAAGGGCGTCTTCTTCAGCGGGAAGCACGCCGCCCGGGTGATGAAGCCCCAAGGCTTCGGCAACATCGTCGTCACCACGTCGGCCGGTGGTCTCAACGCCTACCCGGGCTTCGGTCCGTACTGCTCGGCCAAGGCCGGGGCGATCGCACTCGTGAAGTCGATGGCGTTCGACCTCGGCCGTTGGGGCATCAGGGTCAATGGCCTCGCCCCCGCGCACGGCATGGCCGTCAACTTCGCCCTTCCCTCCGACGCCGAGGTGAACGGGATGTCGTACGAGGAGGCCGCACTGGCCGAGAGCGGGCTGGCCTGGGACGCCCGCTCGATGTTCCCCGGGCCGCTCAAGCTCAACCGGCCACCGCGTCTGCGCGACAACGCCGGCGTGGCGACGTTCCTCGCCTCCGACGACTCCGAGTACATGTCGGGCGTGGTCATCCCGTCGTGCGACGGCGGGAACTTCGCCCGCACCTCCATCCCGTTCCCCGACGACTGGTCGCTCGAAGACCAGGCGTGAGCACCCGCCCGAACCGTCATCGCTGGCGGCCGGAGCAGGTGATCGCCGACCCGGGTAACGCAGATGACCACAGCGCGAGCAGTTCGTAGAATCTGCTGATGGCACAGCCGGCAGCACTCAACGATCCGCTCCATCGGGTCTCGGGCCCCGGTATCGCCTGGACGCGCGTGAACATCGCCGAGGGCATCCCCGGGGTGAGTACGCCGCTCAACTGGTCGCACTGGGACGACGCCAACGAGCGCATGATTCGCCAGTCGTACCACGACATGGGGATCCTCTCCACCACGGTCGCTCCGCCTCCCGACGACGTCGACCACCGCACGTCGTCGATCTTCTTCGGACGGGTGGCACTGAACGTCGACCTCTCGCGCCAGTGGGCCGACCTGCAACCGGGCACCTCGGGCGACGCGCTCGAAGAGCACTACTTCGGTTCGGTACGTCCTGGTGTCGAGAGCAACAACTCGCGGCGTCGCTATCCGGTGGTGTTCCTCAAGACCCCGGTGCTGTTCGCCCGGACGCCACGCTGGCTGCGTCGCGTGCACGCCGACAACGAGCGTTTCTGGCGTCAGGCCATCACCGAATCGAGCGGCGACGCAGCCACAGCCTTTCGCCGGTTCGTCGAGGCCCGCGAGCGCTTCCACCAGATGGCCCGACCCCACACCAACGTCGCGCTTCTGTGCGGGCCGCTGTTCCAGCAGCTGGGCAAGACCTTGGCCTCGGTCGACAAGAGCCATCTCATGCTCACGCTCTTCGGCGGGCACGAGTCGATCGAGATCGAGACCACGGCCGATCTCTGGGCCGTGTCGCGCGACCGGCTGAGCATCGCGGAGTTCCTCGCTCGACGCGGCTTCCAGGGCCCGGCCCAGGGCCAGATGTCGAGCCGTTCGTGGCGCGACGATCCGGCGCCGGTCGAGCGCCTCGTGAGCACGCTCCGCTCGATGGACGACGGTACCGATCCCCGCGTCGCCGAACGGGCACGGGTTGACGAGCGCATCGCAGCAGAGCGCGAGCTCGTGGCCGCGCTGGTCTGGTACCGCCGACCCTACGCACGACTGCTGCTCCGGGCAACGCACACCTACGTTCCGTTGCGCGAGATCGGCAAGGCGGGCCTGATGCAGATGCTCGACGCCATGCGAGCCCAGGCCCGTGTGATCGGGGCCGAATGGGCGCGCCGAGGGTTGCTCGACGATCCCGAGGACGTGTTCTTCCTCACCGTCGACGAGCTGCTCACCGCCGAGGTGCCCAGCAATGTCACGGAGCTCGTGGCGTTCCGGCGGGCCCGCTACGACGAGTACCTCGCGATCGTCCTTCCCGAGTCGTGGCTGGGGATGGTCGAGCCGCGAGCGTTCGAGCCCGCGGGCCTTGCCGACGCGGTCTCGGGCGTGGGCGTGAGCCCGGGTGTGGCCGAGGGAATCGTCCGGGTGTTGCTCGACCCGAGCACGGGCGATCTCGAACCGGGCGAGATCCTCGTGTGCGAGACGACCGACCCGAGCTACGCCCCGTACTTCCTCGTGGCCGCGGGATGTGTCATCGACATCGGTGGCGCTCTCAGCCACGGCGCGATCGTGGCCCGGGAGGTGGGTATCCCCTGTGTCATCAACACGCGGACGGGTACCCGCACGCTCCACACCGGCGATGTGATCCGCATCGACGGATCGACGGGATCCGTCGAGATCCTCGAGCGATCGGAGCGCATCTGATGCACGGCGACCAGGGAGTTCGGCTCGACGCCAGCGACGACAACTTCCATCCCCCAGCTTCTGACGACCCCCTGTGGAGCGAGACGACCTGGTTCTCGATCTCGGTGCCCGAGCGGCGGATCCAGGCCTACGTCTATCCCTGGGTGCGCCCGAACATGGGCATCTTCGGAGGAGGGGTCATGGTGTGGGACGACACCGGGTGCCTCCCGTGGGACAGCCTCCACTGGAACTACCAGTGGAGCCTCCCCCTGCCGAAGCTCGGGGATCTGCGTGACTTCCAGTTCCCCCTTGGGATCGGTGTGCGCTGCCTGGAACCGCTCAGCGCGTACCACGTCACCTACGACCACCCCGACTGCTCGATCGACGTGGAGTTCCGGGCCGTCATGGAGCCCCATGTGCTCGGCCGCGGAGATCCCCCCGGCCTGTTCTCGGCGCACGTCGACCAACCGGGCCACGTGACCGGGCGCATGGTTCTGCACGGCGAGGAGATCCCGGTCGATTGCTACGCCATCCGGGATCGGTCGTGGGGCCCCCGAATCGAGGACCCGACGTTGCGCATGGGCTACGACCATGCCCAGTGCGCCGACTCGGCGTTCCTGGCCTTCTCGCTCCCGGACACGGCCGGCGCTCCCGTCGTCATGGGCTACCTCTGGCGCGACGGCGAGGCGGCGGCCCTGGTGAGCGGCACGAGGACCGTCGAGCGTGACGGCCTGTGGCCGCGTCGCGTCGTCGTGCGGGCGGTCGACTCGCTGGGCCGGCGCGTCGAAGCGGTGGGCACGTGCGTGAACCGGGCGTCGTTCACCAACATCCCGTGGATGTTCAACTGGGTGAGCCTCACCCGGTGGGAGTACGTGGGCTCAGCTGGTGTCTCGACCGTCGGCTGGGGAGAGGACCAGGACGTCTGGCACGTCGACCGTTACCGGGCCTTCGCCCGAGCCCAGGCCCGAGAACAGTCCCGCCGGCCCACCTGAGGCCCCCGACAGAGGCTCCGTCACAGGCTCCGGTGGAGGGCTCACGCCTGGAGCGACCCGTGCTCGTCAGAGCCGATCGATCGGGAGCACCTCGCACGAGATCGCCTCAGCGGGCTCCTCGGCCAGCAGGAACCGCCAGAAGACCGATCCCCGGGTCCGGCCGCCGGTATCGAGCCAGTTGGCCACGCCCGGATCGCGCGGCGCCACCACGACGCGCACACGTCCGTCGGCCGAGCGCACCGCCGTTCGCTGATTGATCGTCGAGCGGTGGAACCGTTGATCGACGCTCTGGGAGAAGCGGTTCCACGCGGTCGCACTGGCGTAAGCGCATCGAGGGAGTCGGGTCTCCATCACCAAGGCCTCGCCGTCGCCCAGGTCGAAGGGCCCCGACGCGTAGCGTTGATCGACGGCGCTGCGGCCCGGGAGAGGATCGGTCTCCCAACCACTGGGATCGCCCATCGTGTTGACCGTGTGCGACACCCAGGGCGGGGGAGGGTGACGCAGTGGGGGCTCCGTCGTGAGCGCTCGGACGAGGCCTGCGGCACGACCCCATCCGGCGTCAGTCGCGGTCTGAGACGCCGGGCTCGGGGGCGGTCCGGCCACCACTCCGATACGGAACAGGCGGGTCACGTCGGCCTGCGGGTCGACCACGTACTGCCTCGTGATGACGATCGTGCCTCCATCCGCCGGCGCCAACTCCATCTCGAAGCTCCGGCCTCTGTCGACACCGAGATCGAGGTGGTTCGCGCTGCTGACCTGACGGTCGGGCTGACCGGAATCGGCGGCGTAGAGTGAGATCGACAGGTAACACTCGTCGGTACGGGTGCCGCAGATCAGGTAGCGATGCTCGTCGTCGACGAAGGCCATGCGGTACACCGAGTCGAGGCCATTATCGGTGTAACGGCGTGTCGGGGTCTGCCACGGCACGAAAGCCGGCCGGGCGCCGTCGACAGCGACGAGCTGCAACGCCGTCTCGATCACCTGCGCGCAGAAGGCTTCCGCGTCGGCCCGCTCGATCGGGTCGAGGTCGTGATATCGGCCGAGCAACGCATCTCGACCCTCGTCGGCTACGGCGAGGAACTCGTCGAACGGGCTCGAACCCGCGGCGGCCATCAGCCCGACGTGCTCGGGAGGAAGTAATCGGGGGTCCCCGAGAGTGGCTCGTAATAGGCCTTCACGCGGATGAATCGGCCGTCGTCGGCCAACTCCCAGATCTCGATATCGGTCATGAGCACACGTCGCCCTTCGAGGATGCTGAGGTGCGACGCCGTGAACGCGGCGGCGTTGCCGCACACGTGGATCTCGCCGGGCACGACGAACCACGGCTCTTGCGAGAAACCAGCCTCCCAGCTCTGCTCGACCGCCGCGAGACCGTGTTTCGTCGGGGCACCGACAGGATCGTCGATGACCGCGTCGGGATGCCACATGGCGATCCAGCCCTCCCGGTCTCTCGTGTTCCAGCGATGATGGGCCTCGATGACGGCGTCGACAACCTGCTGGCGGGGCAACATCAGGTCTTCTCCTCGGCTGATGGCGAGCCCGGCGCTCCCGGACCCTCGAATGGCGCCGGCCCGGTGGAACCGACCCGGGTGATGACGGTCACGGTGCCGGCGGTGCCGTCGACGCGGATGCGATCACCGGTCTGCAGCACACGGGTGCCGGGATAGTTCATCACGCATGGGATCCCCAGCTCCCGGGCAACGATCGCACCGTGGCTGAGGGTACCGCCGATGTCGATGACCACGCCGCTGGCCATGAGGAAGTAGCTCGTCCAGCTCGGATCGGTCGTGTGACACACGAGGATGTCGCCGGGCGTGAAGGCTGACGGGTCACCCGGGTCGGCGAGGACATGGGCCGGCCCTTCCACGATTCCGGCGCTCACCCCGATGCCGACGAGCGCGTCGTCTCCCGGGCGGGCCCCGTGGGATGGCACTGCATCGTGCGCCACCGTGAGCGGCTCGGGCATCCCGGTCCACATCAGCGGAAGCTCGATGCGCGCGTAGGAATCCCGCACCCCACGGCGCTGCGCTACGACCTCGCGGAGATCACCCGGGAACTGGCGATCGTCGATCTCAGCCAGCGAGAGGTAGAACACGTCCTCGCTGTCATCCAGGCGGCCCTCGGCCACCAGGTGCGCACCGATGACTCGAGCTGCGATACGGGCAACGTCGAACGTCTGGGTGAACGCCGCCTTGGCCACGACCCGCAAGGGGATGATGCGCCGGCCCTTGGCCAGGATGCGGCGCCCCCTCCAGCGATCGAGACCGTTGAGGCCTTGCAGGATCGTCGCTTCGGCCCGTTCCCTCGCAGCGATCGCCGCCCGCTCGGCGGTGCGCGGGTCGGCGTCGGCCGGCATGCCCCGGAAGCTCTCGACGAGCGACTCGACCGGGCTGGCCTCTTCGCGCCACGAGGAGCTCGACAGCTCGCCCTCGGCAGGACCGTGAAACCCGTGCTCGTCAAGGAACTCCCTGACATCGCCACCCTGACGGGCGACCGTCCACATGGCCGCGGCGATGTCGAGCTCCTCGGTGTGGCCGTATCCGCCGATCAGCACCAGCTCGAGATCGCGACGACCGACCCGATCGAGAAGCGCCTGGATCGCACCGTGGGCCATACCCACCAAGGTCGAGACGGCGATCTGGGCCGCGACCTCGTCGGCGGCCTGCCCGAGCGCCTCGTGCAGCCGGCGTGTGGCGAGAGCACGGTCGGCGGTCGGCAGCTCGCTCCGACACTGCCGCCAGTGCTCTCGACTGGCGGCGCGGATGCGGGCCAGGCGGTGGGCCACACCGAGCTCGTACATCGGCAGCCAGACCAGCACGACGAGCTGTCGCCACCGCGACTCCATCGTGCGGCGGCGCTTCCCCGCCGTGTCGGCCGAGGAGAAGAATCCTGCCTCTGCGGCCTCGCCGGTGTTGCCCGGCATGGCGGCGAGCGCCACCCGGAATGCGTCGAGGTTGCAGGCACCCTGCCCGAAGAAGATCGCGGTGAACTGCTCGTCGATCGACGCCGGGACCTCCAAGAACGCCTTGGGTACGAGCTTGAGCTGGCGGTACCCGATCCGAAACGCACGCTCGCCGAATTCGTCCCAACAACACCAGCTCAGCGGGGTCTGGACCCCCACGACGGTCTCGGCCATGTTGACCCTCGACCAGGTGACTCCGGGGCCGCTGTGTTGATGGAGCACGTTCGTGACCACGCCGATACCCCCCGAGTCGTCGGCCAGTCGGCCGGTCGGCCAGCATCGGTCGGGGCCCGCCGTCCGGACGGAAGCTCCGCGACCGGGCGCACCCTATCGGCCGAGGCGCCCTACCGGCTCGGAGATCATCGAAGGTCGTGCGGTCTGCGAGATACCCGATCGGGTTGGCGATCACGTGCGTTCGGTGCGTTGTTTCGGCCGACGCCCAGCGAGGTTCAGGCCGTGCAGCCGCTGTGGCTCTCGCACCACGCCCAGAGCTCGCGGCGAGCCTCCGGGGTGTCGGAGCGGCACGTCGATCGCAGACGGTGGATCGAGCGGCGCCGCCGATCGAGCCAGAAGTCGCCGGTCGAGGCCAGCGGAGCTCCGTCGTCGGCTGCCAACCACACCAGCGTGTCGGCACCCTGGGCCGGCGAGCGCAGCAGGGGCCCGACGATCACCCGGAATCGGGGCAGGGCTTCACGCACCCCGGGCGTGTCGGCCCACCCCGGGTGCAGAGCGTGGAACACCACGCCCGTCCCGGCGAGGCGCTCGCCCCACATCTCGTTGAGGGTCACCTGAGCCCGCTTGGCCCTGGCGTACGCGACCGAGCCGCGATAGCCGGGAGCGGCCATCTCCAGCTGTGACACGTCGAGCGGCTGGGTGTACATGCCTCCCGACGACATGGTCAGGACGCGAGCGGGGGCCGACGCAGCCGACCGTACGAGGAGATCGCGCAGCAAGCAGGTGAGCAGGAAGGGTCCCACGACCTGGCTGGCGACGGTCAACTCGATCCCGTCGGCTGTGAGCTCACGTCGAGGAGTCAGCGTCCCGGCGTTGTGCACGAGCGCGTCGATGCGCGAACACCGGGCGTCGATCTGCTCGGCCGCAGCGCGCACGTCGGCCAGCGATCCGAGATCGGCCACGATCACCACGGGGGGCGTCGCCGGAGCTCGTAGGCCCACATCGACCAGGTCTCTCGCCACCCCCTCGGCCTTGGCTTGGTTGCGGGCGACGAGCACCAGGGTTGCCCCGCAGCGTGCGAGCTGTCGTGCCGCAGCCAGACCCAGGCCCGACGTCGCCCCGGTGAGCACGACGGTCCGGCCCTCGAGATCGTACGAGTCGAGCGTGCGCCACTCGTCGAGCCGGCTCCTCACGGCCGACCCGACACGGGTGTAGCTCGTCACGACCGGCCCCTCGATCACCCGGTCGACGACGTCCCGCCACGTCACGACGCGGTCGCGGCGTCGGCTCGACCACAGGCGTGTGGCAGCGGTCTGAACGTCTCGGGCACCGACACCCGCAACCCGTTGGCCACCATCGACAGCATCGTGTACTGCCCGACGACGTAGACGATCTCGACCAGCTGACCCTCGTCGTATCGGCCCGCGAGCTCGGCCCAGGTGGCATCGTCGATCTCGAACCCGTGGTGGAGCTGGTCGGCGGCACGCAGCAGGGCCGCCTCGTGCGGTTCCCACCCCGGAGCATCGGGCCCGACGACGATGGCGTCAACGTCGTGGTCGCTCAGCCCGGCGCCCCGGGCGAAGATCAGGTGCTCGCCCCACTCGAACGGGGAGCGGCAGTTGAGCGACGCCCGGAGAGCCAGGATCTCGTGGTCGTGGCGGCTCAGGACGCCATCGCGGGCCAGGACCCGGGCCCAGGTGAGGAACGAGCCGAGCATCGGCGGCCGATGGGCGAGCACCTCGATGGTGCCCGGGGTCCCCCGGTTGGGCGCCGACGCCAGCGCGAGCAGCTCGGCGACCTCGACGCTCACGTCGGGAGCGATGCCGATGCGAGCTTCCATGGTGGTGCTCCTTGTTCACGAGAGCCCGAAGGCTCCCACATCAGGCGGGTTCAGGGGGCGCGACCGTACCGTCGGGCAGCAGCGGTCGCGGCGGTTCGGTCACGAGCACCTCGGTCGACGCGATGATTACGCTCCCGAGTGCGGTCACCATGGGCGATTCCCGTGAGCGGCCGCGATCTCGAGCCTCGACCACGCACGAGTGAGGACCGACCATGAGCTGGCCAACTTCGCCGGGCGCGTCCTCGGTGAGATCCCGGATCGAGTTGCTGGTCGACGGGGCCCGCAGCTCGACCGGTCTCGCCGACTTCGGGGGCGACACCTGGCGCGAGGGCCTCGAGGTCCTGGTGCGGTCGGTCGAGGCCGAGGTGTCGTTCAACCCCTTCGGCGAGGACGCCTTCTACGGCATGCTCAGCCGGCTGCTCGCCAACCGGCTGCGCATCGAGGACTGGTACGCCCGTCATCCCGAGATCGACGAGCAGGACGTCACGATCGAGCTGCTCGGGCTGGGCCTGCCCCGAACCGGATCGACGGCGCTGGCGTTCATGCTGGCGCAGGATCCGTCGGCCCGATGCCTCACCGTGTGGGAGGCATCGGCTCCGTGCCCTCCCCCCGGCGTGTCGGCCGAGGCCGACGAGGAACGCATCGCCGCGGCTGCAGCCGAGATCGCGGCGCAGGACCACATGGCTCCTCGCCTCAAGTCGATGCTGCCGCAGTCGGCGACCGGGCCCGACGAAGACCACCACCTGATGGGCTTGGAGTTCAAGGCCCAGTCGTTCCAAGCGTTCGTGAGCATCCCCACCTACAGCGACTGGCTGCTCGACTGCGACATGGAGCCCATGTACCGCTACGAGAAGCGGGCGCTCAAGCTGCTGCAGTGGCGACGCCCACGCCAGAGCTGGCGACTCAAGAGCCCCACGCACATGCTCTTTCTCGCCGACCGCGAGAAGGTCTTTCCCGAGACCCGTTTCGTCATGACCCATCGCGACGTGGCCAGCGTGTTGCCGTCGGTGGCCGATCTCTACGTCGAGGTCAGGCAGATGCTCACCACGAACGTCGATCCGGTCGAGGCCGGGAGGCTCAACGCGCATCACTGGACGGTCGCGATGGAGCGGCTGGTCGCGTTCCGCGATGCCGGTCGCGACCACCGCTTCCACGACATCGGGTTCACGGCGTTCCAGCGCGATCCCGTGGCCGCCGTCCACGGGCTCTACAAGTGGCTCGGGACCCCGTTGAGCCCCGATGCCGAGGCGCGGATGCGAGCGTGGTGGGCGGCCAACCCCCGTGACCAGCACGGCGGGCACACCTACGTCGCCAGCGACTTCGGCCTCGACCCCGAGCTGATGGGGCGACGGTTCGGCTTCTACCGCGAGCGCTTCGCTCCGTATCTCGAGCTCACGTGAGCACGGCGGGTCTGGCGGGCGTGCGGTTGCTGGTCGTGGGGGCGTCGTCGGGCATCGGACGGGCCATCGCCGTGGCCGCCGCGGCCCGGGGTGCTCACGTGGCTGCCGCAGGTCGGCGGACCGATCGCCTGCAGTCCCTTGGCGCGCAAGCAGCGGCAGTCGCGAGTGCCCGTGCTCGGGCTCCCGACGATCGACCGGAAGCGACACCCTTCCCCGCGCCTGCGATCACCGCGATCACCGCCGATGTGCGCCGCGACGACGACTGCGACCGTCTCGTCGACGAAGCACTGAACGCGCTCGGCGGCCTCGACGCCCTCGTGTACGCGACCGGGGTCTCGACCTTGTCCACGTTGAGGACGACCGACGGTGACGTTTGGCGAACCGTGCTCGAGACCAACGTCGTGGGTGCCGCGCTCGTGACCCGAGCGGCCATCGACCATCTCGCCGAGAGTCACGGACGGGCCGCGTACCTCTCGTCGGTGTCGAGTGAAGATCCCCGCCCGGCTCTGGTCCCGTACGGGTCGAGCAAGGCGGCGCTCGACGCGATGATCCGAGGTTGGCGCAACGAGCACCCGACGATCGCCTTCCTGCGCATCGTCGTCGGGCCCACCAGCGGCACCGAGTTCGCCTCGGCCTGGGACCCGGCTGCGCTCGCCGGCTTCTTCGAGGCCCGAGCCGGACGAGGGCAGGCCCGCGCCAGCGAGATGACGCCGGCCGAGGTGGCCGACGAGGTGCTCCGGGTGCTGATCTCGCCGGTGTGGACCGAGGATCTCCGCCTGCTCCCGTCGAACGCACCGATCGCACCGGGTCGACCGAGCGCGACGGGTGACCCGGTCACTGGGCACCAAGCGACAGGAGATCCACATGGCGCCTCCCTCGAGTGATCCGTTCGCCAGTGGGCGAGAGCCCACCGACGACCATGCGCTCACCGCGGCGCACCCCGACGACCCGGCCGTCATCGACACCTTCGTGGTGTGGTTGCACGACAAGGCTCGCAACCTCGGCGTGGAGTTGCGCATCCATGCGCACGACGGCGAGGCCCAGGGCCGCGCTGTGGTGTTCCTGCCCGACGGGCGCATCCTCTCCGGAGGCCCCGATCCTGCGCCCATCCTCCGGTCCGACGCCCCCGAGACGGCACACGTGCGCTACCACTGCATCGAGCCCTTTCGGCGCTGGGCCTATCAGCTGCGCGACTTCCCGCTCACCACGAGCAGCGACGCCGAGCACGCCACGGGCGATGTCAGCCACGGGGCGACGGTCCGCGTCTCGCTCGATGTCGAAGCCACGACAGTGGCTCCCATCTGGCTGCAGGGTTCGCTGCTGCCCGAGGCCGCCGAGGCGATGAAGGGGCCAGCCGGGCTCTGGATCGCCGGTCGTCTCACGGCGGGCATGTCGCGATCGGCGTTTCGCTACGACCAGGCGATCTCGGCGACGGGAACCATCGTGGTCGACCGCACGGCCCACGAGTTCAACGCGCACGGCCTTCGGGGGCACGTGCGTGGGGTCCGGATCCTCGAAGGCTTCAAGGCCCACACGTGGATCGGCGCCGTGTTCCCTGAGAGCGGACGGGCCGTTGGGCTGCAGTGTCACATGCGCCACGGCGCCTCGGGCGGCTACGCGTTCAGCGAGGCCTACGTGTGGGACGGTGAGACCGTGCACCCCAACCGCATCATCTACGCACCGCCTGTGAACCGCGACGATCCCCGGGCCGACTTCGTGGTCGAAGTGGCCTGCGACAGCCTCGGCCTCACCCGGCTCACGGGACGCGACGACCGAACCGTGTGGACGTCGATGGGTCTCGGCGGTCTGGGCGAGCTGGGATCGAGGCCCATGGGGGCAGCGGCCGCGGCCGCCGGGGCACTCGGCCTCCGACCCGATGCGGCGCGGGTGATGAGCCAGTCGCTCGCCAGCTTCGAGTGCGACGGCGAACCGGGCTACGGAATGTGCGAACGCTCGGGGTGACCGCAACGCACCGCATCGCACCGTGTTGCCGCCCCCGTGTGGCGGCCCGTCCGGGACCGGCTGGTGCATCCGCTCGCCCTGACCCGACGAGTTTCATCACAGTAGACTTCGGATCGCCAGAGGAAACAGGAGGTCCCCGTGCCGCGCCGTGCTCCTCAGCCGTACCAACGGCTCACCACACCGCTCGTCCGCGATGGAGGTCAGCTACGCCCCGCGTCGTGGGACGAGGCGCTCGATCGTGCCGCGGCCGGGTTCCGCGGCGCTCGTGACACTCGAGGTCCGAGCTCGGTGGGCGTCTTCTCGTGCTCGAAGGCCACCAACGAGATGAACTTCGTCGCCCAGAAGTTCGTCCGGGTCGCCATCGGCACCAACAACATCGACTCCTGCAACCGCACCTGACACGCTCCCAGCGTCGTCGGTCTGGCGACGGTCTTCGGAGCAGGCGGTGGCACCTCGTCATACCGCGAGGTCGAGGACACCGACGTGATCGTCCTCTGGGGCTCGAACGCGCGCGAGACCCATCCCATCTTCTTCCACCACGTGCTCACGGCGGTGAACGCCGGCGCTTCGCTCTACTGCATCGATCCGCGCCGCACGAGCAGCGCCCAGTGGGCCGATGGCTGGTTGGGGCTGCACGTCGGCACCGACATCGCCCTGTCGAACACGGTGGCACGCGAGATCATCCATGCCGGGCTGCACAACCGCGTGTTCATCGAGCGGGCCACGACCGGGTTCGCCGAGTACGCGGCGTCGGTCGAGGAATGGACGCTCGAACGCGGCGCGGCCGTCACCGGCGTACCGGCCGAGGTGATTCGCGAGCTGGCACAGGCCTATGCCCGGGCCGATCGGGCCCAGATCTGCTGGACGCTCGGCATCACCGAGCACCACGACGCCGTCGACAACGTGCTCTCGCTCATCAACCTCGCGCTGCTCACCGGACACGTCGGACGGTACGGGTCGGGCCTCAATCCCTTGCGGGGACAGAACAACGTGCAGGGCGGCGGCGACATGGGCGCCATCCCCAACCGCCTCCCCGGCTTCCAGGACATCCTCGATGCCGAAGCCCGGGCGAAGTTCGACGCGGCCTGGAGCACGACGATCGTGCCCCGGTACGGCTGGCATCTCACCCAGATGTTCGAGGCCATGGGGCGGGGCGACCTCACCGCCCTCTATGTGATCGGCGAGAACCCGGCCCAGTCCGAGGCCGACGTCGAGCAGGCCATCCACCACCTCTCGGGCCTCGAGCACCTCGTGGTCCAGGACATCTTCCTCACCCGCACCGCGCAGCTGGCCCACGTCGTGCTCCCGGCCTCGGCCGCCTGGTGCGAGACCGAGGGCACGGTCACCAACTCCGAGCGGCGCGTGCAGCGGGTCCGCAAGGCCATCGACGCTCCCGAGGGAGCACGCGACGACATCGACATCATCCTCGACCTCGCTCGGCGGCTCGGTCACGACTGGCGGTACGACTCGGCCGAGGCGATCTGGGACGAGCTGCGCTCACTGTCACCGATGCACACCGGGATGAGCTATCGCCGCTTGGAAGACCTGGGTGGCATCCAGTGGCCGTGCCCGTCCGAGACCGAGCTCGAACCGAGCTATCTGCACGGGCGCCTGTGGTCCGACGATCCGGCAACGCTCGGTCGCCGGGCTCCGTTCTCGGTCGTGGCTCACTCTTCGCCCGTCGACGAGCTCTCCGACGACTTCCCGCTGCGCCTCACCACGGGGCGACGCCTCGACTCGTACAACACCGGGGTGCAGTCGGGTGCGATGTCGTCGCCCATGCGGATGGGCGAGACGATCGACGTCTCGCCCGAGGACGCACATCGTCTCGGCCTGGTCCCAGACGAGACCGTCCGCGTCAGCTCGCGGCGGGGCGTGCTCGAGGTCCCGACCCGGATCGATCCCGGCTTGCGCCCGGGACTGGTGTTCATGACGATGCACTTCCCCGACGACGTCGACACCAACCAGCTCACCATCGAGGCATGGGATCCCAAGTCGGGGACCGCCGAGTTCAAGGCCTCGGCCGTCCGCATCGACAAGCTCGCGACCGCAGGAGCCTGATGGACCTGCATTTCCACGATGCTCGGGCCACCCCGGTCGAACAGGCAGCGGTCGACGCCCTGCTGGGGCCACCCGTCACGGGGTGGGCGGGTGGTGAGCGAAACGCGACCGATCGACACGGCAGCACCGGCGGCGCCGACAGGGCCCGGGCGCAGCGACCGCACCTGCTTCCCGCATTGCACGCCGTGAACGACCGCGTCGGCTGGATCAGCCCCGGAGCGCTCAACTACGTCTGCCAACGGCTCTCGGTGCCGCCGGCCGAGGCCTACGGCGTCATGACCTTCTACGCGCTGTTCTCGCCGACGCCGCGACCGCCGAGGGTGGTGCACGTCTGCACCGACCTGGCCTGCCTGGCTGCAGGAGCATCTGCGATCGAACGGGAGCTGACCGACACCATCGGGCCGGCCGGCGCGCCCACCGCCGACGGCACAGCCACCTGGCACCGCTCACCGTGTCTCGGGGTGTGCGAGCGGGCTCCGGCGGCGCTGGTCATCGAAGCCGGCTCGGCGCCACGCGCGGCCACGGTCTGCCCGGCCTCGCCCGAGACGGTCGCCGCCGCCGTTCGCGGTGAGCCGCCGGCGCCCGAAGTGCGCTCGATCGCCGCGATTCCTCAAGCCGTGCGTGGTGATCGCGACTCGCTCGTCCTGCTCCGGCGGGTCGGTGTGGTCGATCCGGCGAGCCTCGACGACTACCGGTCCCACGGCGGGTACGAGGCGCTGCGGCGAGCGATAGCACTGGGTGCGACGGGGGTGATCCGCGAGGTCACCGACTCTCGCCTCCTCGGTCGGGGAGGCGCCGCGTTCCCGGCCGGCCGCAAGTGGGAGGCCGTGGCCCGAAATCCCGTCCGTCCGCACTGGTTGGTGTGCAACGCCGACGAGTCCGAGCCCGGCACCTTCAAGGACCGTGTGCTCCTCGAGGGCGATCCGTTCGCCGTCATCGAGGCCATGACCATCGCCGGTTACGCGACCGGTTGCCATACGGGGTACATCTACCTCAGGGGCGAGTATCCGCGTGCCCGGCAGCGCCTCGAGGGCGCCGTGGCCGAGGCCCGCCAGCGGGGTTTCCTGGGCGACGACGTCATGGGCATGGGGTTCCGCTTCGACGTCGAGCTGTTCCGCGGCGCCGGGGCCTACATCTGCGGCGAGGAGACGGCGATCTTCAACTCCATCGAGGGTCTGCGGGGTGAGCCTCGCAACAAGCCGCCGTTCCCCGTCGACGAGGGCCTGTTCGGCCAACCCACCCTGGTCAACAACGTCGAGACCCTCGTGAACGTGCTGCCGATCGTGCTGGGCGGCGGTCCGGCCTACGCCACGATCGGCACCGACGGCTCGACGGGTACCAAGTTGTTCTGCCTGTCGGGCCGCGTCGCGAGCCCGGGCGTCTACGAGGTGCCGTTCGGGATCACCTTGCGGGAGTTGCTCGACATGGCCGGCGGGGTCGCCGATGGCGGAGTCCTGCGGGCCGTCCTGCTCGGGGGCGCCGCCGGCGGCTTCGTCACCCCCGACGGTCTCGACGTGCCGTTGACGTTCGAAGGCGCCCGGGCCGCCGCCACGACGCTCGGATCGGGCGTGGTGCTCGTGCTCGACGACACCGTCGACCTCGTCGAGTTCGTGTTGCGGATCGCCGAGTTCTTCCGCGACGAGTCGTGCGGACAGTGCGTGCCCTGCCGCGTGGGGACCGTCCGCCAGGAGGAAGCCTTGCGCCGCTTGGCGAACCTGGGTGCCGACGCCGGCAGGCGAGGGGGCGACGACATCGCGATCCTGGCCGACGTTGCCCAGGTGATGCGCGATGCCTCGATCTGCGGGCTGGGCCATACCGCAGCCAACGCCGTCGAGTCGGCGATCGAGCGATTGGGAGTGTTCTCGTGAGCAGCACACCGGTGGCCCTGCGAGCACCCGTCCGAAAGGTCGAGCTCACCGTCGACGGCGAGACGGTGAAGGTTCCCGAGGGGTCGACGATCCTCGACGCCTGCCGACGGGAAGGGCACGAGATACCCACGCTGTGCTTCGGGCCCACGATCACGCCGAAGAACGCCTGTCGGGTGTGCATGGTGGAGGTGGAGGGCGCGCGGGTGCTGGTGCCGTCGTGCTCGCGCACCGTGGAGCCGGGGATGGTCGTGCACACGGCGTCCGATCGCGTGAAGCACAGTCGCCGCATGGTGCTCGAGTTGCTCGGCTCGTCGGTCGACCTCTCGACCACGGCCAACGTCGAGCGTTGGAACCACGAGTACCGCGCCGACCCCGGCCGGTTCGGGCGACCGTCGTTCTCCGATGCGGGGGTACGCGACGCCGCCCAGGCCGGTCATCATCACCTGCCGCCCGCCGGCGATCACGCCATCGCGGAAACCGTCCACCAACCGGCCACGGTCGACAACGACCTGTACGTCCGCGACTACGCGAAGTGCATTCTGTGCTACCAGTGCGTCGATGCGTGCGGCGAGCAGTGGCAGAACACCTTCGCCATCGGCGTGGCCGGGCGGGGGTTCGACGCTCGCATCTCGACCGAGTTCGCCCTGGGCCTGCCCGACTCGGCCTGCGTGTATTGCGGGAACTGCATCGCCGTGTGCCCCACCGGCGCCCTGATGCCCAGCATCGAGTTCGACATGCGGTTGGCCGGGACTTGGGACGCGTCGCGCCAGACCGCCACCGACACGATCTGCCCCTACTGCGGCGTGGGCTGCAACCTCACGCTTCACGTGCAGGACAACACCATCGTCAAGGTCACTTCACCGGCCGATCACGACATCACGAGCGGCAACCTGTGCATCAAGGGCCGCTTCGGTTTCGGCCACGTCCAGCCCCGACCGGCGCCATGACCCCGACCCCACCTCCCCGAAATTTGCGCGGAATTGCTCACCGGGCGCACATTTCCGCGCAGATGTGGGAGGGGGAGGCCCGCGCGTGAGCTTCCCAGAGGGACCGGCGCCCGCCGAGGTCGACGACGCGCATGCAGCTGCCATCGAGGCTGCAGCGGTCGACACCGCGGCGTTCAAGCGGGCGGTCGGGTCCTTCGCCACCGGTGTCACCGTCGTCACCACCCGGGGAGCCGACGACCGCCTGCTGGCGTTCACCGCCAACTCGTTCACGTCGGTGTCGCTCGATCCCCCACTCGTGCTGATCTGCCTGAACCGGCGCGCTCCCAGCATGGCCGGCTTCGCCATCGGACGGGCGTTCGTGGTGAACATCCTCGCTGCCGATCAGCAACGACTGTCGGGTCATTTCGCCCGTCCGAGCGACGACAAGCTCGCCGGCATCGAGCATCGTCTGACCGACGCCGGCATCCCCGTCCTCACCGGTACCCACGCGACGCTGGAGTGCCGTCTCGAGCACTGGTTCCACGGGGGCGACCACGTGATCCTCGTCGGACGCGTGGAAGCAGTCGACAGCGCCGACAACGAGCCCCTGGTGTTCCACCGCAGCCGCTACACGACCTGAGCCTGTTCGACCCGTGTCGCCGGGCCGAACGACTCGGCGACGGGTGCCCTCCGGCCCTGTCCGGCACGTCCGTGCCCGGCGCATGCTCGTGGCAACGCACGCGCCATCAGGGAGGATCTCATGTTCGAGCGCATCGTGGTCGGGGTCGATGGTTCAACCGCCAATGACGCAGTGATCGAGACCGCGGCGAAGCTGTCGGCCTCGACGGGAGGGGCTCTCGTCGTGTTGCACGTCCTCGATGTGTGGCCCTCCCGAGGCGCCGCCCATGAGGAATCGGAGGCGGCTGCCCGCTCGCTGCTCGACACCGTCAAGACGAGGATCGAGGACGCGGGGGGCAAGGTCGCCGGCACCCTGTTCGCCCGGCCGGGAGCGCGCGGGGCTGCCTGGGAGATCTGCGAGACGGCCAAGGCCGAGCGGGCCGACGCCATCGTCGTGGGATCCCGCGGCCACGGCGCGTGGGCCGGCGCCGTGCTCGGGAGCGTCAGCCAGCGTGTCGTGCACCACGCCCCCTGCCCCGTCCTCATCGTCCCCAGCCCCGACTCGTAGCCACCCGGAGCCGCCCCCCCCGAAATTTGTGCAGAAATCATCGCCAGGCGACGATTTCTGCACACAGAACCGGGCGGTGGGGCGCTGGGGGCTACGAGCGGGGCTTGGTCTTGCCGGGGTCGTAGAACGGGAAGAGCACGACCCGGGCGGGGATGCGCTTTTGGTGGCCGTCGATCTTGCCGATCTCGAGCTCGGTGCCCAACGCCGCCTCCTCGACGGCGACCCGAGCAAGAGCGATGTTCGTGCCCAGCCACGGCGAGCGACACCCGCTGGTGACCACGCCCACCCGGGGTCGTCCGAGGTGCACCGGGTCGCCGTGGCCGGCCGTCTCGTTCCCGGCCAGCTCCAACCCAACCAGCACCCGCTGGGGTTGGGCTCGGCGTCGCCGGAGCGCGTCGCGTCCCACGAAGTCGTCGCCGGGATGGTCGGGCTGGTCGGGCGGACGGCCCTTGTCGAGCGCCACGGCGAAGCCGATACCGGCCTCGTAGGGGTCGACCTGGTCGTCGAACTCGTACCCGGCGAACACCAAGCCGGCCTCGATCCTCAGCACGTCGAGCGCATCGAGGCCCAGCGGCGACAGGCCGTGGGGACGGCCGGCCTCCCAGACGGCGTCCCACACCGCACGAGCGTCATTCGGGTGACACCACAGCTCATAGCCCAGCTCGCCCGAGTATCCGGTGCGTGACACGAGCAACGCCGGGCCGTTGAAGCCTCCGATGCGCCCGATCGTGAACCGGAACCACCTGAGCTCGTCGACCGAAGGCTGACCCGGTGGCGTCCAGACGATCTCCCGTACGATCGCCCGACTCAGGGGCCCCTGGACCGCCAGGTTGTGCAGCTGGCTCGTCGAATGGCGCACCCAGACCCGGTAGCCCAGCTTCTCCGCGAGTTCGCGCAGCCACACGCCGTCGTGCTCGTCGCCGCCGACGACCCTGAACAGGTCGGGGCCGAGCCGGAACACCGTGACGTCGTCGAGCATGCCGCCGGTCTCGGTGCACATGGCCGAGTACACGACCTGGCCGGTGGCGAGCTTGCGGACATCGCGGGTGAGCGCGGCCTGTAGCAGGGGCTCGGCGTCGGGACCGGTCACCTCGAACTTCCGCAGCGGCGACAGGTCGATGACCACCGCCCGCTCGCGACATGCCCAGTACTCGGCGACGGCACCTTCACTCGAGAACGACGTCGGCAACCAGAAGCCCCGGTACTCGGTGACTCGCCGGGTGAGCTCGCTCCAGCACGGGGCGAACGCGGTGTCCTGGGTGAGGATGGGATCGGCGTCGGGTGTCACGCGGTGCGATATCGCCTTCGTGAAGGTGCGGCCGGAGTCGTAGACCCGCACGTGGACATCGGTGGGATTCCAGGCGTTCGTGGGGTCGATGTCGTCGGGACAGGCCGATGATCCGACCACCAGATCGGTGAGAGCGCGCAGCAACACGTAATCGCCGGGACGGCTCCAGGGCTCGTCGAGCGAGATCGTGTTGCCTGGCCCGATCAGCGTGTTGTACCAGAGGTTGACCGCCGGCCACCCTCGCCTCGGCTCGATACCGAAGGGCGCCAGCGAGGCGTTGAAGTTCTCGGAGCAGTTGGCGTGACCGGGATAGCCCATGTCCTCGTAGTACTTGGCCGTGCACGCCAGGCCGAAGGTGTCGTGCCGGCCGACGGTGTCACGTACCACCTCGAGCAGTGGCTGCATGTCCTGGTCGTAGTACTTGGAATACAGGCCCGGACCGGGATACAGCGAGCCGACCAGCGTGCGCGTTGTCGTCGGATCGATGCCGCGCTCGACCCCGTCGTGCAGCCGGCGGGCGTTGAACGCCAGGAGGTCCGAGCACTGGCGACCCTCGACGTCGATGATCTGCACCCATTGGCCAGCCGCCACCTCGTAGACCGTGGCCGTCGCCCGATCGACCCGGCGGTCGAGGAGGAGAGGAAGCGCGAGTGGCGGTGGAAGCTCCGGCGTGTCGAGGTTCGCGCCAGGTCGCGCCCTGGTGACCCTGACCCGAAGCTCGGATGGCGGATCGTGCTCGTCCACGGCCATGACCCGCGGCGCTGACGCGATCGTGACCGCCACATCGTCACTGGCGACGAACCGAACCGCCGCTCCCGCTGGCGACCACCGGCCGAAGAGCTGCACCCCATCCGCCGAGCCTTCGCGATGGACGCCGATCACCCGGAGCCCGTTGGTGCCGTCTCGCCCCAAGGCTCGCAGCTCACACCGTCCACCCCCCTCGGGGTCGGTGATCTCGATCACGTCGTCGCCCGCCAGCGCGACCACGACCGAGCCGCCTCCCGGGACCCGGTATCGCTCGACGCCCGACTCCGCAACGACGAGGCCGGGTTGGCGCAGGCGAGGTCTCGTCACGGTGCCGTTGGCAGTGACAGGAGGAGTCGGCTCATCGTCCCGGCCGCCACCATCCACGGGGCGCTCCACGCCGTCCACGCCGTCCACGATCAGGAGGCCGACTTCACGGTCCCCTTGGCCCCCTTGGCTTCATCGTCGTCGGCTTCTGTGAGCAACCGCTCCGCCAGCGCCCGCTTGGCCTTGGCGTCGAGCTTCTTCACCTCGTTGTCGATGGCGCGCTGGTTGACGGCCTGGTTCCAGTAGTCGAGCGATTCGAAGCCGAGCAGCACGGCCTTGCCCACGAACTGGCGCAGCACCTCGTTGGTCGGGCCCATCACCCAGCCGGCCTTGCCGTCGCGGAGATAGCGCTCGAGCTCCATGTCGCGCTTGTAGCCGGAACCGCCGCAGGCGTGGAGCATCTTGTCGCACACGTTGGCGACGTTCTTGGCCGCCTCGAACTTGATCTGCCACAACCAGTGCAGCAGATCGGCCCGCGCGAACTCGCCCGGCCCGAGGGCCCGCGTGTTGTTGTCGGTCACCCGATCGCAGCCCTGGGCGACCGAGTAGGTGAAGAGGCGCTTGGCATTCGTGTCCATGACGCACTCGCCGACATAGTCCTGGATCGTCGGGTAGTCGCACACGCGCAGGCCCACGTCGACGTGCTTCTTACGAGTCGTGTGGCGCTTGGTGATGTCGATCGCACCGAGGGCGATGCCGTTCCAGACCGACGATGATCCGATGAGGAACCATGGGTCGACCGACTCGTCGTTCGATGCTGCACCGTCACCGACCGGCCCGATGATCTGGCTCTCGGGCACGAACCCCGCGATGTTCAACGAGCCCGACTGGTTGCCACGCAAGCCCAGCGCGTCCCAGAGCTCGGGCCGGGCCTGGGCGTCCTCCTTGTCGACGACGAAGACCGAGAGGTCGTCGTACCAGGAGAAGTCGGGGCTGGTGGTCTGCACGACGTAGAAATCGGCGAAGCCCGCCGAGGTGGTCCACGACGCCTTCTTGCGCACGTTGAACCCGCCGTCGGTGCGCTCGGCACCCGACGAGATGGGATACCAGAAATGGCTGCCCGTCTCGGGGTCGCTGTACGAAAGCGTGCCGATCTTGCCGCTGTTGAGGGGCCGGATGTACTTGTCGATCAGGAACTCGGTGGGGCGCAGCATGATGGCGTTGACCGCACCCATGTGCATCACGTAGCACATCGCCGTCGACGCGCAGCCATAGCGGGCGATCGTCTCGCACACCATGGCGTAGGCAACGTGATTCTCGCCCAACCCGCCATACTCCTCGGGGACGGTGAGAGCGAGGAACCCGTGCTCGCCGAGCAGCTCGAGGTTGCGACGCGGGTACTCGAGCGTGTCGTCGAAACGCTTGGCGTTGGCGCGCATCTCGCGTTCGCACAGCTCGATGATCGTGGCGCGGAGCTCCTTCTGGCGATCCGTGAGCACCCAATCGGGATCCCACTCAGGTCCAAGACCCCAATAGGGCTCGGCTCCCCACATCCTGTCGGCCATGTCGATCTCCCTGGTGCTCGGTCGATGGATCAACTGGTTCTGTGTGCAGAAACGGTCGCCCGGCGACGCTCTCTGCACACAGAACGACGAGAATCGGTCGCTAGCTCCAGGGGAAGGGGGAGTTGCTGACCGGGTGAAGGTCGCCTTCCGCATAGCGCGCGAAGCGGAAGGGATGCAGCAGCTCCTGAGGCTCGCCCAACATCGCTTTGGCCACCAGCGCGCCGACGCCGAGCATCTTGTAGCCGTGGTTCGAGTCGGCGATCACGTAGGCGTTCTGGCAGAAGGTGTCGAACATCGGGAAGCTGTCGGGGGTGAAGCAGCCCAACCCGCCCGAGGGCTCGTCCTTGAACAGATGACCCTTGCCCTCGAAGCGCTTGAGGCAATGCGCCAGCGCCGAGGTCCACATGCGCTTGAAGCTCGTCCCCACCACGAAGTCGGGACTGGCGGTGCCGTAGGGGTCGACCGCCACCTGGTCGAGCGGTTTGTCGACGATGTACGGCATCGCCCCGCCCTGCACCCCGCCGAAGTTGAAGTCGGGCTTGAAGTAGATGCCCCACAGCCCGTCGGTGATCACCGATCCGTCGACGTCGTCGATGAGTGGCGCATCGGTGTCGACGTGTATCACCGGCGGCATCTTCCCGCTTGCATCGGTGAGATATGTCGGGTCGACCCCGAGGGTGCCCTCTTCGAGGCACCAGTAGGTCCACATCGGCCGGTCGTACCGCTGGCCGTCGCGGCCGAGGACGTTCACGGTCTCGGGAAGGTCGAGCATGCGCCAGAAATCTCGTACCCAGGGGCCGGCCCCGATGACGACCTGCTCACAGCGGATCGTCCCCTGATCGGTCTCGACGGCGGTCACCGCACCGGCTTCGACCGTGAGGCCGGTCACCTTGGTACCGGTGAAGATCCTCACCCCCTCGGCCCGAGCCTTGGCCGCCAGCCCCAGCATCGATGCGATGTTGTTGGCGTAGCCACCGCGGCGCTCGTGCAACACCGAGGTGATGTTGCCCGCCTGCCAGTCGGGGAACATGGCCTGCATGTAGAGCCGGCTCTCGAGCCCACCCTCGATGAACGTCGACTCGTAGCCGATCGCCTGTTGCTCGGCGTGGATGCGGCCCACCTGCTCGTGCATCGCCTCGGGCGAGATCTGCATGTATCCCACGGGGTGGTAGCTGAACGCCTCGGGATCCGACTCCCAGACCGAGACCGAATGCGCCATCAGCCGCCGCATCGCAGGCTGGTAGTAGTTGTTGCGAATCACTCCGCAGGCGATCCCCGAAGCGCCGGCGCCCACACCGTTCTTGTCGATGACGACGACGTCGCCGCCCCAGCCCGTGCCGCGGGCTTCGAGCTCCTTGGCCAGGTGCCAGGCCGTAGACAGGCCGTGCACCCCGGCGCCGATCACCACGAACCGGGCGCCCTCGGGCAGCGTCATCGTGTCCCCCGCGCTCGAACTCTCGAGCGGCAGCGTGTTGAATGTGGAGAAACTCTGTTTCCTCGCGGAGTCTATTCTCGATTCGGCACGGAGGAAAGGCCATGCAACCCACGGATCAGCAGGCGGAGCAGTACCGGCGTGACGGCTTCGTCGTCGTCGAGCGGCTGCTGCCCGAGGACGAGGTCGCCGCCGTCGTTGCCCGGTTCGCGCCGCTGTTCGCCCGGAACTGGGCGACGGGGGTCGCACCGGACGAGGTGAACGACGCGACAGCAAACGCGATCGCGCACACCGCCGCCACCGACGGGGGCCAGCGGACGCTGCAGCTCTGCAACGCATGGAAGGCTGACCCGGTGGTGGCGGCCACGACCCGCTCGGCCCGTCAGGGCGAGTTCGCCGCGCTGCTCGAGAACGCTCCGGGGATGGTCCTCCTGCAGGACAACGTCTTGTGGAAACCGCCACTCGGGCTGGCCATCGGCGCTCATCGCGACAACTCCTACAACGGCTGGCTCGACCCGGTGAACATGACCACCTGCTGGATGGCGCTCGACGACACCGCGGCCGACACCGGCACCATCTGGTACGTCCGAGGATCGCACCGGTGGGCTCCGAGCGCTACCGGCGACAACTTCCACGCTCCCGACGACTGGCTGGCGCTGGCCCGGGCCCAGGCGCCCGCCGGCATCGACGTCGACAGCCTGCTCGCGCCCGTCGAGGTTCCCGCCGGCGGGGCTGCGTTCCACCACGGTTGGACGTTCCACGGCAGCCCACCCAATGAGCGACCCGACCGTCAACGTCGGAGCGTCGTCAGCCATCTCGGCCGGCTCGGCACCCGTCACCATCCCACGGTGCGCCACCCCGTCTACAGCCGCTGGTTCTCGCCGGGCTCGCTCGAGCTCGACCCAGCCCAGTTTCCCGTCGTCTGGACGGCCGAGGCGTAGCGACCGACCCTGAGCCTGCCGTTTGCGCGAGGGACGTACGGGCCGTTCGACCTCCATCGCTGTACCCCTTGCAACGGCACGTTGCTCGTCGTCGCTCAGCGCGTCGATGTCGACAGGTTTCGACCACCGCGGGACCGGGGCAGCAGTGGTGGCCTCGCGCTCAGTGATCGGGGCGCACGCCGCTGTCGGCGTGTCCTGTCCTCGTACCGGTCACGGTTCCGCCGTCGAACGGGCCATCCCGAGGACTGGGCAGGGTCGACATCGTGCGGTTCGCTCCTGAGCGGCGCGCGGCGCTGCAGCCTCAGCCGGCGGTGCTGAGTCGCCGGCACAGGGTCTTGGAGATGTTGCCGAGGAGCTTGGTCGCGACGACGGGATCGTGTTCGGTCAGCGTGCGCAGCGTGCGTTCGCTGAGGTTGAGGATGCGGGTGCCGTCGCTGGTCACGTCAACGTCGTAGCTGCGGGGTTGCTGGAGCAGGTAGGCGGTCTCGCCGAAGACCTCACCGGGGTGGACGACGCCGATGGGGTGCCCGTGGTCGCTGACCTCGAGGGTGCCGGCGAGGACGACGAAGACGTTGCGGGCGACGCCGCCCTGCTTGAGTATCCGGTCGCCGGGGGCGCAGTCGATGATGCTGCTGTGGACCGTGGCCCGGTCGAGCTCGTCGTCGGTGAGGCCGTCGAAGAGCGAGCCGGGGAGCTGCTCGAGCGTCCGGTGCAGCTGCTGGTGGTAGGCCGCTGGTTCGGACAGCATGGCGTTGCTCACGGTTCCGGTGCGGTCGAGGACGTCGTGGATGCAGCGGGGGGTTCCCGGTCCGTCTCCGAGGCCGGTGAGCGCTTCGGGTCCTCGGGGGAAGGCGATCAGGGGGATGAGGTAACCGGCCTCGGGGCTGTTGATGTTCCTCGTGGCGTAGGGGCGCTGGTACCGGGAGTACAGCGACAGCAGGTGCGGCTCGCAGGCCCCGAACACGACACGGACGTCGTGGCGGGTGATGAGTTCCTGGGTACCGTTGGCCAGCTCGGCGAAGAGATCTCCACCCCGCCATGCCGGGCAGATCATGGCGCGCTCGCCGACGGCCATCACGGCGGCCGGGATCTCCTCCAGGAACGGCCCGAGTCCGTACTGGCTGATCTGGCGGTCGGAAAATCCGTCGCCACCCCAGGTCAGGCGGATCGTCCCGACCACGTTGGTACCGTCGTGGGCGTAGACGATCCAGCTGCGGTCGTCCTCGGGATCGGCGAGCCGGCGGCGGGTATGGTCGGCGATGGTCTGGTAGCGGCCCATCTCCTGAACGTAGATGGAGTAGCGGAACCGGTAGACGGCTTCGTTCTCTTCGGGTGTGGTGGCAGTTCTGATCTCGAGCATGTCGTCAGCGTGCGCCTCGCCGCTTGAGCGGTCCTCGCGCCGTGCTGGAGGATCGCTCGCGTTCGCCCGTAACGACGTACCATCTGCCCGCGCGACCGGGGAGGTGGCCGTGGAGTTCGGGATCCTGGGGCCACTGGTGGTACGCACCGGCGGGGAGGAGGTCGTGTTCGGCGCGGCCAAGCCCCGGGCCCTGCTGGTTCGCCTGCTGGTCGACGCCAACCGTGCGGTCCCCGCCGAGCGGCTCATCGAGGATCTGTGGGACGGGAGCCCGCCGCGTTCGGCCGCCCAGACGCTGCAGGGTTACGTGTCGCAGCTGCGCAAGGCGCTGGGCGCCGAGCGGTTGGTCCATGCTCCAGGCGGGTATCGGTTGGTTGTCGCCGACGGTGAGCTCGACGTCGGTTCGTTCGACGGTGAGGTCGCGCAGGCCCGGCGATGCCTGACGGCGGGCGACGCGGCCGGCGCGGTCGCTCACGGGCAACGGGCGTTGCTCTGGTGGCGGGGACCGGCCCTGGCCGACGCCGCGGGTGCCGGTTGGGCGCTGGTGGAGGTGGCCCGGCTCGGCGAGTTGCGGTTGGTGACCGTCGAAGCGCTGCTCGAAGCCCGGCTGGTGCTCGGTGAGCACGCCGAGGTCGTCGCCGCGGCGGAAGCGGCGGTCGTCGAGGAACCGCTGCGCGAACGCCTGTGGGCGCATCTGATCACCGGGTTGTACCGGCAGGGTCGCCAGGCGGACGCGTTGCGGGCCTATCAACGTCTGCGCCGCCACCTCGCCGACGAGCTGGGTATCGACCCCAGCCCGGAGCTGCAGGACCTGGAGGCGCGGGTGCTGCGCCAGCAACCCGAGCTGGCCTGGCACCCTCCGGCGGAGACGGGCCCTCGACCCACGGTTCTACCCACGGGGGTCGTCACGTTCGTGCTGAGCGACATCGTCGGCTCGACGCGACTGTGGGAGACGGCACCCGCCACCATGGCCGAGACGGTGGCCCGGCACGAGGACCTGCTGCGCGGCACGGTCGAAGCCCACGGCGGTGTGCTCTTGAAGGCCCGTGGGGAAGGGGACTCGACGTTCAGCGTGTTCCAGCGTGCTTCCGACGCGGTCGCCGCGGCGATCGACGCGCAGGCCGCGGTGGCCGCGGAGCCGTGGCCGGCCGCGACCCCGCTCGATGTCCGGGTCGCCGTGCACACCGGCGAGGCGCAGGAACGGGCGGGCGATTATTTCGGAAGGACCGTCAACCGGGCCGCCCGTTTGCGGGCCGTGGCCCGGGCGAGGGTCGTAACGGTGAGCCAGGCCACCGCCGAGCTGGTCATCGACGATCTCCCGAACGGATGGCATCTCATCGAGCTGGGTGTCCAGGAGCTGCGCGACATCGATCGCCCCGAGCGCGTCTATCTGCTCCAGCGGCTGGGCGTGCGCTCGACGCCCGACACGACGACCACGCCGGACACGACGACCACGCCGGACACGACGACCACGCCCGACACGACGGAGGCCGGTCGGGTGCCGCTGCCCCGTCTACTCGTGGCCACGCCGACGGGGGGATTCGTCGGTCGGGACCCCGAGCGTGAACGGATCGGGACGAGGTTCGAGCAGGCGGCCGCCGGTAGCGCGCAGATCGTGCTCATCTCGGGTGAGCCGGGGATCGGCAAGACCAGCCTGGCCGCGGAGATGGCTCGAGCGGCCCACGGGCAGGGCGCGATCGTGGTGTTCGGACACTGCGACGAGGACATGGGCGTGCCGTACCGGCCCTGGATCGAGGCGCTCGGCCATCTCGTCGAGCACCTGCGGGTCGACACGCTGGAGGGCATCGGCCGCCGCCGTCTCGTCGACCTGTCACGGCTGGTGCCCGCGGTCAACGACCGGGTGCCCGGGCTGGCGCAGCCGGTGCGCGGCGACCCCGACGCCGACCGCTGGTCGTTGTTCAGCGCCGTGAGCGCCGTGCTCGGCGCGGCGTGTACCGGGGCCCCGCTGGTCGTGGTGCTCGACGATCTGCAGATGGCCGACAAGCCGACGCTGTTGCTGTTGCGCCATGCCGTCGAGCAGACCGGACAGCCTCGGCTGCTGGTGATCGGCACCTACCGCGACAGCGATCTGGCGGCGGGGCATCCGCTGACCGACCTGCTGGCCTCGCTGCGGCGCGACGCCTTCACCGAACGGGTGGCCTTGCACGGTCTGGCCGATCGCGAGGTCGTGGCCCTGGTCGAGGCGATGAGCGGCCAGGACCTCGAGGACGAGGCGTTGCGCCTGGTGCGCGCCATCCACCGCGAGACCGACGGGAACCCGTTCTTCACCGAGGCGCTGCTGCGGCACCTGGCCGAGACCGGCGCCGTCTACCTCGACGAGGCGGGCCGCTGGGTCCCACATGCCGATCTCGACGCGGCCGGGCTTCCCGACAGCATCCGCGAGGTGATCGGCAGGCGCGTCGCCCGCCTCGGCGAGCCGGGCCAGCGCGTCCTGCAGGTCGCGTCGGTCATCGGCCGGGAGTTCGATCTGGCCACGGTCGCCGCCGCCGGAGGCGACGAGGACGAGGACGGGGTGCTCGACGCGCTCGAGGCTGCCGAAGCGGCCGGTCTGGTGCAGAGCGTCGCGCCCGGACGGTTCGTGTTCGCCCATGGCCTGGTCACCACCACGATCGCCGCCGGCCTCACCCCCACCCGGCGGGCCCGGCTCCATCGACGGGTCGCCGAGGCGATCGAAGCGGTCGATCCGACCGGCCGGCGAGCCGCCGAGCTGGCCCGGCACTGGGCGGCGACGACGACGCCCGACGGTGCCGCCAGGGCGGTCGGCTACGCCCGCACCGCAGGCGATCTCGCCATGAGGGCCCTGGCCCCTGATGAAGCCGTCCGTTGGTACGGCCAGGCCCTCGAGCTCCTCGCACCAAGCACCGGCGAACCGGCGGAGGCCACGAGCGGCGACCTGCTCGTGCGTCTCGGTCGGGCCCAACGCAACGCCGGCGATCCCGTGTATCGCGTCACGTTGCTCGACGCCGGCCGCCTTGCCCGGCGCATCGGCGACGTCGGCCTGTTGGCCCGGGCGACGTTGGCCAACAGCCGAGGTTTCGTGGACCCGGCCGGCGGGCTGTCCACTGACCGGGTCGAGATGCTCGAGGCTGCGCTCGCCGCGGTCGACGAGCGCGACCCTCCGATTCGGGCGCGCCTGCTGGGCACGCTGGCCGCCGAGCTGAGAGTCGGTGACGATCTCGAGCGGTGCCGGACTCTGGCCGACGAGGCCCTGGCCATCGCGCGCCGGCTCGACGCTCCCGCGCTGCTGGCCCAGATCCTGAACCTCGTGGCCTTCGCGATCTGGGTTCCCGAGACGCTGGTTGAACGGCTCGAGATCACCGCCGAGGCCGTCGAGCTCGCTGACCGGCTCGGCGACCCGGTACTGGTGCACTGGTCGGCCATGTGGCGGGTGCATGCGGCGGTGGAGTCGGGCGACATCGAGGAGGCCGCGAGATGGCTCGAGGCGATGGCCGCGATCGCCGCCGAGACCGGACTACCGGCGTTGCAATGGACGAACCGGACGTACCGGGCCAGCCTCGCCCTGTTGCACGGCGACACGGCCGAGGCCGAACGGTTGAGCGCCGACGCGGTCGACCACGCGGCTGGGGAAACCACGGCCCAAGCCGGGATGTTCGCCCAGTGGCACCGGACCGCCATCGCCTGGCACGCCGGCCGGATCGCCGGCGAGCTCGATCTACTGGCCCAGGTCCAGCTCTTCGATAGCTTCTACGACGGATCGGGCACCGCAGTGATGGCCTTGGCCCTTTCGGCCGCCGGCCGGCTCGAGGAGGCCGGACTGCTCCTCAGCACCGCCCGGCGGGAAGGGATCTCGGGTCAGGTCGGCTGGTTGGGCCGGGCGGTCGTATGGGCCGAGGTGTGCGACCGGGTCGGTTCCCCCGCCGACGCCGCCGCCCTGTTCGACCTGATGCTCCCGTTCCGCGACCAGGTCGCATCGACCGGCGCGCTTTGGCCCGGCTCCGTGGCCCATGCCCTTGGTGTGCTCGCCGCGCAGCAACAGCGGCTGGACGTTGCCGACGAGCTCTTCGCCCGGGCCCAGACCGTCAACGAGAAGATCCGGGCCCCGTTCTTCCTCGCCCGCACCCGGCTCGCCTGGGCCCGGATGCTCCTCGAGCGCCGTGGACCCGGCGACCGGGAACGCGCCGTCGCCCTCCTCGAGGCCGCACGACCGCTCGCCCGCGAGCACGGCTGCGCCGGAGTCGAACGAGAGGCGACAGAGCTCCTCGACTCACGCGCCGCCCAGCCCGATCCGCCGCCGCTGCCGCCGCGCCTGACCGCAGCGACCCGATCGACCTTCGTCGGTCGCGACGCCGAGCTCCGGGTGCTCTCCGGCCTGGCCGGCGCAGCCGTTGCCGGTCAGCTCCGAATGGCGCTCATCGCCGGGGAGTCGGGCATCGGCAAGACGACCCTCGCCGGAGCCGCAGCCCGTACGGCTCATGCCTCGGGTGCGTGGGTGCTGCACGGACGCTGCGACGAGGACCTGCGGGTCCCGTACCGTCCGTTCGTCGAAGCGCTCACCCAGCTCGTCGAACATCTTCCCGACCCCGCCATCGACGCGATCGGCGATCGCCGGCTCGCCGAGCTGGCCCGGCTCGTCCCCTCGGTCACCGAGCGGCGATCGTCGCTGCCCGAACCGCCGGCCACCGACCCCGAGACCGAGCGTTACCTCGTGATGAACGCCGCCGTCGCCACGTTCACCGAGGCATCGACCCGGGCGCCGGTGGTGTTCGTGATCGACGATCTCCACTGGGCCGACAAGGCGACGCTCGTCCTGCTCCGGCACCTGTTGTCGTCGGCCTCCGGGGCCCGGCTGCTGGTCGTGGCCACATACCGGCACACCGATCTCGACGGCGACACGCCACTCACCGACATGCTCCCGGTCATCACCACCGACCCGGCGGTCCAACACATCAAGCTCGCCGGGCTGAGCCCAGACGACATCGCCCGCCTGACCGGTGCCGATCCGGCACTGGCCGACGCGCTTCACCGCGAGACCGACGGCAACCCGCTCTTCGCCGGCGAGCTGTTCCGGCACCTGCACGAGACCGGGACCGAGCTGCGCGCCGGGGTCCTGCCCGACGCCGTTCGGGGTCTGGTCCGGCGCCGCGTGGCCCGGCTCGGCGCCGACGTCCAGGACGTGCTCGTCACCGCCGCGGCGATCGGCCAGGAGTTCGATCTCGAGCTGCTCGCCCGGGTGCTCGGACGCGACGCCGACGATGTCATCACCACCCTGGAGCGGGCCGAGGCCGCCGCCCTCATCGAGACCATCGCCGCCGAGCGGTTCGCCTTCGCCCACGCGCTCATCCAGCACGCGCTCTACGACGAGCTCACCGCCACCCGCCGGGCTCGAACCCACCGCCGCATCGCCGAGACCATCGAGGCGCTCGGGCACGGCCTCAGCGACGCCCGGATCACCGAGCTGGCCCGGCACTGGGCCGAGGCGGCCGTCACCCCGGCCGATCTCACCCTCGCCGCCGGGCACGCCACCCGAGCCGGTGACCGTGCGCTCGAAGCGCTGGCCCCCGACGAAGCCGTGCGCTGGTACCGCCAGGCCCTCCAGCTCCACCGGCGCACCCCCGACCCGGACGAGCAGCTGACGTGCGGCCTTCTCCTCCGGTTGGCTCAGGCCCAGGTCCAGGCCGGTGACCGCACGTTCCGCCAGACCCGGCTCGACGCCGCCGCGCTCGCCACCCGCCTCGGTGACACCGACTCCCTCGTCCAGGCGGCGCTCACCGACTATCAACGCGGCTATCCCGGCGATCTCGACTCCCGGGCGCTCCTGCAGGCCGCGCTCGACCAGGTCGGCAGCCACGACAGCCCGGCCCGCGCTCGGCTCCTCGCCCGACTCGGCTACGACGGCATGTTCTCCAATCCCGATCAGGCGCACGCCGACCGTGAACACGCAGTGGCGATCGCCCGGCGCCTCGACGACCTCGAAACGCTCGCCGACGTCTGGTCGCTGGGTCAACCCGGGACGGGTGGACTTGGCGTTGAAGATCCTGCGGAGGCGGAGGAAATGCTCGCGCTCGCCGAGCGGTCGGGTGATCCGACGGCGATCTTCGGCGCGGCCCACCGCGGTCGCTACGGCGCCATGCTGCGCTCCGATGTCGTCCTGGCCGATCGGCTCTACCGGCGGATGACCCGGATCGCCGACGAGGTCGGCCGACCCGACATGCGCTGGATCGTCACATATGTCGCGGCCGAGCGTGAGCTGCTCGCCGGCCATCTGGCCACGGCCGAGCAGCTCACCGAGCAGGCCTACCAGCTCGGGCGCCACCTCGAGGAGCCCGGGGCCGAGGCGATCTACGTGGCCGGCATGCAGTCGCTGCGCTGGCATCAGGGCC
>VFJJ01000031.1 GCA_009886115.1 Actinomycetota bacterium | reverse complement strand
TGCTCGACGACCTCTCGATCGTCGTGGGTGCGGGCGAGATCGTTGGCGTCGCCGGGGTCGAGGGCAACGGTCAACGGGCCCTGGGCGATGTGCTGTCGAGCCTCCTGCGCCTGGTTCGCGGTCAGGTGCTCGTCGACGGCGTGCCGGTTGCCGCTGGGACCGCAGGAGCCATGGCGCGAGCAGGAGTGGCGATCATCCCCGAGGACCGGCACGACTCCGGTGTGGTGCTCGACATGACCGTCACCGAGAACCTCTTCCTCGCCGAGCCCGGGCGGATGGCCCGACGGGGTCTCATGAACCCCAAGCGCATGCGGGCCCACACAGCGGCGATCATCGAGGAGTTCGGGATCGTCTGCTCGGGACCGCGTGCACCCTTGTGGTCGCTCTCGGGCGGGAACCAGCAGCGGGTGGTGCTGGCTCGGGAGCTCTCGCACGATCCTGCGGTGCTGGTGGCCGCCCAGCCCACCCGTGGGCTCGACGTGGGCGCCATCGAGTACATGTCCGACCGGCTCCGCCAGGCCGCTGCCGGCGGCGTGGGTGTGCTGCTGATCTCGACCGAGCTCGAGGAGATCCTCGACCTGGCGCACCGCATCGTGGTGCTCTACCGGGGACGGCTGGTCGGTGAGATGGCCCGTGACGATGTCGACCTCGAGCGCTTGGGCCTGCTCATGGGGACCGGTCGGGCAGATGCGGCAGATGCGGCCGATGCGGCCGATGCGGCCGATGCGGCCGATCCGCTCGATGTCGGCAGTCCCGGCTCCGATGAGATGGCGCGATGAGCGACATCGGTGAGCACGCGATCGACACCGCGGCCGACGAGGTGGTGGCCGCAGCCCGGGTTCGCGATGGCTCGCTCGCCGAGATCGTCGGCCTCTACGCCGTCTCGATCGCGGCGGCGCTCGTCCTCGCCGGCATCCTGGTCGTGGCCACGGGTGGCTCGTGGCAGGACGTGTACCGCGCCATGATCAACGGAAGCCTCCGTAACCCGGGCCGGTGGGGCGGAACGCTCGGAGCCACGGTTCCCATCCTCGTGGTGGCGCTGGGCACCATCGTCAGCGGCCGGGCTGGGCTGGTGAACATCGGCCAGGAGGGCCAGCTCGTGATGGGCGCGGCGTTCGGCGCCTACGTGGGTGTGCGCCTGGGCGGGCCCGGTCCGTTCGTGATCGTGGCCCTGTGCCTCGCCGGTGTTCTGGGTGGCGCGATCTGGGCCGGGATCGCCGGCGTGCTTCGCTACACCCGCAACGTCCCCGAGGTTCTCACGACGCTCCTTCTGGGCACGGTGGCTTCGAGCGTCGTGGGCTTCGGGCTCAAGCGGAGTTGGTTGCTGCTCGCGCCGGCGGCCGGACGGGCGAACCGGAACCAGGTGAGCGAGCAACTGGCCGCCGACACTCGTATCCCCCGCATCACCGTGTTCGGCAACGAGTTCCCGATCAGCGTGTTCATCTCGGTGGCCATCGCCTTGGTCCTGGCGGTCGTGTTGGCTCGGACGGTGGCCGGTTTCCGTCTGGGCATGCTCGGCCTCAACCCCCGTACCGCTCGGCGGGCCGGGGTGTCCGAGACCAGATACGGGATCGGCGCCATGCTCGTCTCCGGTGGCTTCGCCGGCCTGGCCGGGGCGCTCATGCTCGCCGGCGGCGATTTCGGGTCGTACCAGCTCGTGTCGAATTTCGGCGCCGGCATCGGCTTCGCCGGCCTGCTCGCAGCGCTGGTGGCCCGCCAGAAGGTCATCGCCGCGATCTTCGTGGCCTTCGTGTTCGGTTGCCTGCGCACCGGGTCGAACTTCCTTCGCGCTGGTGGGCTCTCGACCCGCATCGCCGACGTCGTGCAGGGCCTGCTGGTGTTGGCATTGTTGGTGCCCCCGGCGTTGTTGTACCTCCGTCAGCGACGCCGGGCCGTGGCCCGAGCACAGGCCCGGGTCTGAGTCGGCGATGGGTGAATTCTTCGCAGCGCTGGGCGACATCTTCAGCTCCGATTCCATGTACATCGGCGCGGCCATCGCGGCTGTGGTGCTCGTGTTCGCGGCGAGTGGCGAGTTCGTGGCCGAGCGGGCCGGCACCATCAACATCTCGCTCGAGGCGATGATGCTGGGCGGGGCGTTCGCCGCCGCAGTCATGTTCGATCTCACCGGCTCGGCATGGCTGAGCCTGCTCGCGGGAGTGGTCGCCGGCGTTCTCGTGTCGTGGGTGCAGGCCAACATGAGCCATCGGCTCCCTGCCGACCAGTTCGTGGTGGGGCTGGTGCTCAACGTGCTCGTGCTGGGCGTCGTCGGCTTTCTCGCCGGCGAGATCGACCCGCAGTCGAATCGGATGCGGGTGATCGAGGTGCCGCTGCTCTCCGACATCCCCGGCCTCGGACCCGCGTTGTTCGGCCAGCGCTGGCCGTTCTACGTCGTGTACCCGGTGGTGCCGGTGGTGTGGTGGCTCGTGTACCGGACCCGCTGGGGCCTCGAGATACGCGCTGTCGGCGAGGACCCGAACGCGGCCGACGTCTCGGGCCTGCACGTGAACAAGATCCGCCGGCAGGCGATCTACTTCGCCGGCCTGCTCGCCGGCCTCGGGGGAGCGTGCTTCGTGTTCGTGGCCACCGACTCGTTCGAGGACTCGCTCATCGGTGGCCGGGGCTTCGTCGCCATCGCCGCGGTCATCTTCGGCGGCTGGACCCTCAAAGGGACCATCGCCGGCTGCACCATCTTCGGGCTGGTGGTGTCGCTGGGCTTGACCATCCCTGGGCTGCGCTACGAAGCGATCGACTCGTCGTTCCTCGACATGGCCCCGAACGTGGTGACGATCGTGGCCATGGCGGTGTTCGCCAAGCGGGTGCGCCAGCCGGCGGCGCTGGCCCGGCCGTTCCGGCGGGGGCTCAAGTGACGGTGCTGGTGACGGTGATGGTCGGGCCGACCATCCGACTGTTGATGGGGGAGAACCGGTGAAGGCCCTGTTCTACGAGGCCCATGGCGACGTCGACGTGCTGCGCCATGGGGAGGTGCCCGACCCGATGGTCGGCGCCGGCGACGTGCTCGTGGACGTGTGTGCGACGGCCGTCAACCATCTCGACGTGATCCAGCGGGCCGGCTGGTTCACCATGCCCGGCTACACGTTGCCGCACATCGCGGGGATGGACCTCGCCGGTGTGGTCGTGGCCGTCGGCTCCGAGGTCGATGCTGTGCGGCCGGGGCTGCGGGTGGGCGACCGGGTCGTGGCCGACCCGTCGTTGTCTGAGGTCGGAGCCAACTCGCGCTTCGCCGGTCGGGGCGATCTCTACGGCGACCTGGGAATCCTCGGGGCCACCGAGCCCGGTGGCTACGCCGAGCTGTGCGCGGTGCCCGCCACCCACGTCCACCCGATTCCCGACGGTGTCAGCTTCGAGGAAGCCGCCTCGCTGCCCACGGTGTTCATGACCGCCTGGCATGCCCTCTTCGAGATCGGCCGACTGGCAAGGGGCGAGACGGTCTTGCTGCACGGGGCATCGAGCGGGGTCAGCTCGGCGGCCATCCAGCTGGCCAAGCACGCCGGGGCGGTGGTTCTGGCCACGGCGACGTCCGACGCCAAGTGCGAGTGGGCGACGAGCCTGGGCGCCGACCACGTGCTCAACAACCGCACCGGGATCGTGACGGCATGGGCGCGCGAGGTCACCGGTGGCCGAGGTGTCGACATGGTGCTCGACCACGTGGGTCCGGCGCTGTGGGAGGCCTCGATGTTCTCGTTGCGGCCCCGGGGCCGGCTCGTGTTCTGCGGCAACACCACCGGCAACGAGGTGAGCATCAATCTGGGATTCGGCTTCCACATGGGCATCCAGATCCTGGGCTCCGACCCGTACCGCTACGACGAGTTCGCCCAGATGCTCAGCGTGTACTGGACGGGCGGGTTTCGCTCGATCGTCGACAGCGTGCTGCCCCTCGCCGACGCCGGCCGGGCGCACCAACGGATGCTGGCCGGCGAGTTCATGGGCAAGATCATCCTGGTCCCGTGATCCGCACCGACCCCGCTCGAGCACCTGTCGCTCAACGGGGATGGGTGACCCTTGAGCGACAGGTGGTGAGGAGGCGGGTGTGAGCATGGGGGTGGATCCGGGCCCGGTCTGGGGGATCATCCAGGGAATGGCGTCGTACTGGGTCGTCGTCGCCGCGTTCGACCTCGGCGTGTTCGACGATCTCGCCGCCGGGCGGCCGTTGACCGCGCGCGGCTCCAAGGCGGAGGCGTTGTTGGACGGCCTCGTGGCCTTGGGATTGCTGGAGCGGATGGTCGGCAGCGACAGCGACGATGCAGCCGGCCTGTACCGGCTCAGCGCGGTGAGTGCGGCCTACCTCGTCTCAGATTCGCCCCGATCGATGGCTGCGCTGGTGCGGTCGTCGCCCGGGCCCCTCGAGAACTGGCTCGCTCTGGCCGAAACGGTGCGGGGCGCGCCGCCGCCCCGGCCTGTCGGGTCCGACGGCGAGTTCCACGCCCGGCTGGTGGCGGCCACGTTCCCGACCCAACACGCGGTGGCCCGAGCGGTGGTCGCGCAGCTCCGCCGGGGCGACGGCCTCGTCGCTGGCGCGCCCGCGATTCGCTCCGTGCTCGACCTCGGAGCCGGTGCGGCCCCCTGGGCGATCGCCGTGCTCGAAGCCGAGCCGTCGGCTACCGCGACGATCGTCGACCTCCCCGATGTGATCCCGATCGCCCGGGCCGCAGCCGATCGTCAGGGCGTCGCCGACCGGTGCACGTTCGTGGCCGGCGACTACCTCGACCGTCTCGCCGGAGGGCTCGCGCCGGCCGATCTCGTGGTGCTCGGCCACGTCTGCCGGGCCGAGCCACCCGAACGGGCCGGCGCACTGATCGAGCGTGCGGCCGCGGTGGTGGCGCCCCACGGCTCCCTGGTGATCACCGACTACTTCGTGGCCGACGACCGATCGGGGCCCGTCCAGGCGCTGCTGATGGGCGCCACCATGGCTGCGGCCACCGACGGCGGGCGCACATACTCCGCCAGCCGGTTCCGGTCGTGGTTGGCTGCTGCGGGCCTCGACGCCGTCGAGGTGCTCCGGCCGGTACCGTTTCAGGAAGTGATGATCGCTCGGCGCTCTTCAACAACAGGAGACACCTGATGGCCCTTAATTCACTACTTACGCACGTCGCCATGCATGTGAATGACGTCGACCGAACGCGTGCTTTCTACGATAAATATACCGAGCTCGAGCTGATCCATGACCGGATCGACGAGACCACGGGACAGAAGACGATCTGGCTCTCGAATGAGGCCGATAGCCACGACGGAACGAGCCGTTTCGTGATCGTGCTCATCGGCGGTGATATTCCCGAGCACATAGTGCCTGGAGCTGCCGCAGGAATCGGTGGTTTGAAGCCCGTGTCTCATCTCGGGTTCTGTATGGACAGCCGGGAAGATGTCGACAGAATCGGTGATATGGCCCGGGCCGACGGGATCTTGAACCTCGGCCCGTTGTTCATGAACGATGTCATCGGCTACATCGCAATCGTGCGCGACCCCGACGGCAACTGCCTCGAGTTCTCGCACGGCCAGGTTCTCGGTTAGGAGCAGACGATGACGCAACCGCAGCCGTGCGACACGATCATCACGAGCTCGACGGTCGTCACCATGAACGAGCGGCGCGAGGTCATCGCCGACGGCGCCGTGGCCATGCGGGGCACCGAGATCGTGGCCGTGGGCAAGACCGCCGACGTGCGGCGCGACTGGGAGGGCGCCGAGACGATCGACGGGCGGCGCTTCGTCGTCACGCCGGGTCTCGTCAACACCCACATCCACATCACCGGCGAGCCGCTCACCCGGGGTTACGTTCCCGACGACACGCCCTTCGAGGAGAACGTGTTCATGTGGCTGTGCCCGCTGTACTCGGTCTACACGGAGGCCGAGGAGCGCCTGTCGGGCCAGCTCGCGGCGGCCGAGATGCTCAAGTCGGGAACGACGACCTTTCTCGAGGCTGGCACCGTGCGGTTCGTCGACGCAGTCGTCGACGGTCTCGTCGAGATCGGCATCCGGGCCCGCATCGGGCGCTGGGTCTGGGACATCCCGCCCGAGCCCGAGGTGTACCAGCAGACGACCGACCAGGCCATCGCCAACCTCGATGACACGATCGCCAAGTATCGCAACGTGGCCGGGGGACGCATCCAGGCCTGGTCGATCGTCGTCGGCCACACGACGTGCACCAACGAGCTCTGGCAGGCCGCCCGCGAGATCGCCACGCGTCACCAGACGGGTTTGAGCTTCCACATGTCACCCGCCGCCATGGACCCCGATGGCTTCGGCCAGTACTTCGGCCGACGTCCTTTCGAGCACCTCGCCGACCTCGGCGTCCTCGGGCCCGACACGATCGCCACCCATTGTGTGCACGTGAACGACGCCGAGCTGAAGATCATGGCCGAGACCGGGATGTCCGTGGCCCACTGCCCCACGACGGCCCTGAAGGTGGCCTACGGGGTCACGCAGATCGGGAAGATGCCCGAGATGGCCGCGATGGGCATCAACGTCGCCATCGGCACCGACGGCAACAACGCCTCCAACTACAGCGACATGTACCGGGCCACCTACCTCGTCGCCGGCCTGTTCAAGGACGCTCGGCGTGATACGAACATCTTCCCGGCCGAGCAGGCCTACGAGATGGCGACCCTCGGCGGTGCCCGGGGCCTCAACGCCCGCGTCGAGATCGGCTCGCTCGAAGTGGGCAAGAAGGCCGATGTCGTGCTGCACGACATCGACCGTCCCGAATGGCGTCCGCTGCTCAACGTGGCCAATCAGCTCGTGTGGTCGGCTGACGGCCGCGGGGTGCACACGGTCTTCGTCGACGGTCGCAAGGTCGTCGACGCCTACCGGCTCAGCACGATCGACGAGGCTGCGCTGTACGAGCAGGCCCAAGCGGCGGGTGAGGCGATCACGCGCCGGTCCGGTCTGCCGGACAAGGCCAAGTGGCCGCGGGTCTAGGTGGATCGAGACGGATCGAGACGGATCGAGCCAGGGCGAGGCGAGCGCCGTTCGACGATCGAGGTCCGGCCGGAAGTGTTGCGGTTCGATGACGGGTACCGCTGGGCGAGCGGCCCTGGCCTGCCGGCATGTCCGTAACACGCTCGAATCCAACAACGCCAAGGAAATCAGGGGTTGACGGGAGCGACGCCAGGGTGTTGGATCAGAGATGACATCGATCGGCTCCACCGATGGTGGGGTGGCCGCAGCGTTGGTCACGCTCACCGGGTCCGATGATGGATACCAGCAGCAGCGACGACCGGGAGGAGTGCCAACGTGAGCACCGGGTCCGCAGCGGAGGATGGTCCGCCGCGCTGAGTGGCGGGTCCCGTGTATCGGACCCGCGTTGTTGTTCCTGTGGTGAGCCTCGCCCGTCATCTCGTCTACCTGGCCTTGATGGCCGCCCAGTGCCCGGCTCGACCGGACCAGAGCACGGCGGCCCCCTCCACGGCTACGGGGCGGTGGCGGCCGGGCTGGTTGTCACCAGCGAAAGGGCGGTTCCTTCACGGGGCCGCCCTTTTGGCGTCACGCCACAGACAACGCCGGTTCTTTGCGTCTCAGCCCGCTCTGGGCGCGGTGCCAGCCACAAAGAACGTCGGTTGGAGGGACTCAGGCCCGGCGGCGGGAAGCCGGGGCCAGCGATGGGGGGTCCCAGCCGTCGTCGCGGGGGTTGAGGGTGACGCCCGGCGGTACGAGACCGTCGATGCGATCGAGCAGGTCGGCATCGAGGTGGACCTCGGAGGCGCCGAGGAGCTGCTCGAGCTGCTCGAGCGTGCGGACCCCGATGATCGCCGATGTGACCGCCGGGTGGTTCAGCGTGAACGCCAGTGCCATGTGGGACAAGGAGATCCCGGCCTCGGCGGCGATCACAGACAGCTCGTCGACCAGGGTGAGCTTGTGCTCGTTGCCGGCGTCGAAGTGCTCGCCGTTGGTCGCGGCCCGAGAGTCGGACGGTACGGCGTCGCCCCGGCGGTACTTGCCCGTCAGCCAGCCGCCCTGGAGAGGGCTCCACACGAGGACGCCCATCCCCAGACGCAGGCACGTCGGGAGCACGTCACGCTCGATGCGTCGGGTGAAGATCGAGTACGGAGGTTGCTCGCTGCGGAACCGCTCGTGGCCGCGAGTCTCGGCGAGCCACCAGGCGTCGACGAGATGCGACGCCGGGAAGGTCGAGGTGCCCAGCGCCAACACCTTGCCCTGGTGCACCAGGTCGGAAAGAGCCGACATCGTCTCGTCGAGATCGGTCGTGGGGTCGGGCCGGTGCACCTGGTAGAGGTCGATGCGGTCGGTCTCCAGACGCCGCAGGCTGTCCTCGACCGCTCGGGTGATCCAGCGCCGCGAGTTGCCCCGCATGTTGACGTCGTCGCCCATGCCGTTGTGGAACTTGGTCGCCAGCACCACGTCGTCGCGCCGCCCGCGAAGCGCCCGTCCGACGATCTCCTCCGACTGGCCGTTGGCGTACACGTCGGCCGTGTCGATGGTGTTGATCCCGGCGTCGAGCGCGTGGTGCACGATGCGCACGCACTCGTCGTGATCACGGTTGCCCCACGCACCCAGCACCATGGTCCCCAGCGTGAGCGTGCTCACCCTGACCCCGCTGGCTCCCAGAACCCTGTATTCCACGGCGACCTTTCGACGATCGCAGGCGGGCACGCAACCCACCCCGACGCGACAAAAAGGTAGTCGTCGGACGTGTCGGCGGGCTCGGAGCCAGCTGGGATGGCGCGCTACCCGACGGTCGCCTCGGCTGTCGCCACGAGCCGCACGGCAAGGCGTTTCCAGATGAGCCTGTGCAGGGGGAGGAGGAGCCACCAGTACGCGCGGCCTGCGACACCTCGGGGATGGAAGCGGGCGAGCTGCCGCAAGACGGTGCTCCCATCGTCGTCGTTCCGGCTGATGCGCCACTCCAGCCAGGCGTCGCCGGGGACTTTCATCTCCGCTCGGAGTCGAAGCAGGTGGGGAGGGTCGTGGTCTTCGACGCGGAAGAAGTCGAGGGCGTCGCCGACCCTGAGATCGTCGGGATGACGGCGTCCCCTGCGCATCCCGACGCCACCCACGAGCTTGTCGAGCACACCTCGAAGCTCCCACAGCGGGTTGACGACGTACCAGCCGCGGGTTCCCCCGATGCCCGAGACCGTGGAGAACAGGCGCGCCGGGCTGGCCGAGCTCACGAGCTCCTGGCGATCCTCGTAGATGGTGGCGCCGGCCCAGTCCGGATCCTGGGGCATCGGCGAGGCCGGAGCGCTGGTGCGGGCGCTGTCCATCCAGCTCGTCGAACGGTGGGGGTCGTGCACGACGATGAGAGCCTGCTCGATCGCCTCGTCGAGCGTGGCGGTCTCGTGGTCGACCACCCGTCGGATGTCGCGATCGGGCCGGACGACGACATCGTTATCAAGCTGTCGACGAGAGGCCGAGCCAAGCCGTACGGCAGCGGTGTCACCAGGTTGACCCAGTGCGATGAGAGCCGAGGACTCAGCAGGGGAACCGGGATGATGAGTCGTCGACGGAGCCCGGCAATCGCTGCGTAGCGGTCCATCATGTCGCGATACGTCACCACGGTGGGCCCGCCGACCTCGAGGATCTCGCTCCGATCGGCGGGCCGGTCGATGACGGCGACGAGGTAGTGCAAGACGTCGGCGATGGCGATCGGCTGGCACAGGGTCTTGGTGACCCAGCGCGGGCAGATCATGGCCGGGAGCACATCGGTGAGGTTGCGGAGCATCTCGAACGACGCGCTCCCCGAACCGATGATCACCGCCGCTCTGAGCTCGGTCACCGGGACCGTGCCCGCAGCGAGGATGCGACCGACCTCGTGGCGACTCGCGAGGTGGCTCGAGAGCATCTCGGGATCGTCCTCGCCGAGCCCGCCGAGGTACACGATCCTCGCGACGCCAGCCGCCTCGGCCGCACCCCGGGTGTTCTCGGCGCCGATCCGGTCGGATTCCGCGAAGTCGCCGGTGTGGCCCATCGCATGGACGAGGTAGTACAGGACGTCGACACCCTGCAGAGCGGGCCCGAGCGATTCCTTGACGAGCACGTCGGCGGTCACCAGCTCGACGTCTCTGCTCCAGGGAACCCCTCTGAGACGGCTCGGGTTCCGGGCGAGACACCGAACCTGGTGACCGCCAGCGAGGAGCTCGGGAACCAGTCGCCCCCCGACGTAGCCCGTCGCACCCACTACGGCAACCCTCATTCGGCGCTCCTCGATTGTCGGCCCAGCTGTCGATTCGGCACGGGACGCCGTGGCAGATGCACTCAATAGCTGCGGGGGAGGCCGAGGGTGTGGGTGGCCACGTAGTTGAGGATCATCTCGCGACTCACCGGGGCGGTGCGCAGGAGGCGGGCCGTGCCCCAGAGGTCGGCGAGGCCGTACTCGGACGCCAGCCCGTTGCCGCCGTGGGTCTGGATGGCCTGGTCGAGCGCGGCGATGCCGGCGTCGGCGGCGGCGAGCTTGGCCGTGTTGGCGGCCTCGGCGGCGTCGAGTCCGCGGTCGTACAGCCACGCAGCCTTGGTGTTCATGAGCGCGGCCAGGTCGAGCGCCACCTTGGCCGCGGCGAGGGGATGGGCGACGCCCTGATGGGCGCCGATGGGCACGTCCCACACCCTGCGCTCCCGGGCGTACGCCGCCGCCTTGTCGAGGGCGTACCGGCCGATGCCGATGGAGAGCGACGCCCCCAGGATGCGCTCGGGGTTGAGCCCGCTGAAGACCACGCGCAGACCGTCGTGCTCGTCGCCCACGAGACGGCCGGCCGGCACGATCACATCGTCGAAGAACAGCGTGAACTGCTTCTCCGGTGAGACGATCTCGACGGGAAGGTGCTGGCGCTCGAGGCCCGGGGCGTCGCTGTCGACGACGAAGATCGAGAGCTTGCCCCGTCCGGTCTCGTCGTGGGTCCCGGTGCGGGCGACGACCATCAGCCAGCGCGACTCGTCGACGCCGGAGATGTAGTACTTGGTGCCGCGCAGACGGTAGACGTCGCCGTCTCGCACCGCTTGGGTGGCGACGTTGTGGCTGTTCGACCCGGCGTCGGGCTCGGTGATGGCGAAGGCGATCTTGGCCTCACCCGATGCCAGCGCGGGGAGGAACTGCGCGTGCTGGGCGGGCGAGCCGTGGCGCATGAGCACCGACGTGCACAACCCCGGGGAGACGAGGAACAACAGCAGCGGGACGCCGCACGCCGCCAGCTCCTCGGTGACGATGGCCAGCTCGGCCAGTCCCTGGCCGCCACCACCGTGGACCTCGGGAATGTTGACGCCCACGAACCCCTGCTCGGCCAGCACCTTCCACAGCTCGTCGGCCTTGGCCCCCGTCCGGGCCTGCTCGACGAAGTAGCCGTGGCCGAAGCTCATCCCGATGGCCCGGACCGCCTGTCTGAGCTCGCCGTGCTCGTCCGGTTCCTGAAAGTCCATGGGCTCGCTTTCCTCCTTCGGGGATGACGTCGACCCGTCGACGACCGGCCTAGTCTCGCAGGCTGTGAGCGAATCGGAGGCACGTTTCCAGAGATTGAGCGAACGGGCCCTCCAGGGAAATCTGGCCAAGGAGGGCGCCAAGCTGGCGGCGCAGGGCAAGCTCTTCGTCCGCGAGCGTCTCGCCCTGTTGCTCGACCCCGACACGTTCGTCGAAGACGGGCTCCTCGCCAACACCACGGCGGGCGACCTCCCGGCCGACGGGGTCGTCATCGGGGCCGGCCTGGTCGAGGGCCGTCCCGTGTGCCTGGTCGCCAACGACCCCACGGTGAAGGCCGGATCGTGGGGAGCGCGCACCGTCGAGAAGATCATCCGTCTCACCGAGTACGCGCTGCGCCACGAGCTGCCGGTGGTGTGGCTCATCGACTCGGCGGGAGCCCGGATCACCGACCAGGTCGACCTCTTCCCCGGTCGCCGAGGAGCGGGACGCATCTTCGCCAACGAGGTGCGCCTGTCGGGTCGGGTGCCGCAGATCTGTTGCCTGTTCGGGCCCTCGGCGGCCGGAGGGGCGTACATCCCGGCGTTCTGCGATGCCGTGTTCATGGTCGAGGGCAACGCCTCGATGTACCTGGGCAGCCCCCGGATGGCCGAGGTCGTCATCGGAGAGATCGTGTCGCTCGAGGAGATGGGTGGAGCCCGGATGCACGCCACCGTCTCGGGCTGCGGCGACAACCTGTACCCCGACGACGCCTCGGCGATCGACGCCGCCCGAACGTACCTCTCGTACCTGCCGACCAACTGGCGCGAGCCGGCACCCTTCGAGGAGCCGCTCGACACAGCCCCGAGCGCCCGGCCGATCAGCACCGTTCTGCCCGAGAGCGACGCCCAGGCGTACGACATGCACCGGGTGATCGAGGCGCTCGTCGACGACGGGAGCTTCTTCGAGCTCAAGCCGCTCTTCGCCCGGGAGCTGCTCGTGGGCTTCGCCCGTCTCGCCGGCCGCTCGATCGGCATCATCGCCAACAACCCGCAGCAACTCGGCGGCGTGCTCTTCGGCGACTCGGCCGACAAGGCGGCCCGGTTCATCTGGCTCTGCGACGCGTTCAACGTGCCCTTGCTGTTCCTCGCCGACGTGCCCGGCTTCATGATCGGCTCCCAGGTGGAACGGGTGGGGATCATCCGCCACGGCGCCAAGATGATCACCGCCGTCACCGAGGCGACCGTCCCCAAGATCTCGGTGATCGTGCGCAAGGCCTACGGCGCGGGCCTGTACGCCATGTGCGGGCCGGGGTTCGACCCCGACGCCTGCCTGGCCCTGCCCACCGCTCAGATCGCGGTGATGGGCCCCGACCCGGCCGTGAACGCCGTGTACTACAACAAGATCCAGGCCATGGCCGACCCCGTCGAGCGCGCGGCGTTCGTGGCCGAGCAGAAGCAGATCTACGAAGCCGATGTCGACCTCGAGCGGCTGGCGTCGGAGATGGTCATCGACGCCATCGTGCAGCCCGACGATCTCCGCGACGAGCTCATCGCCCGGTTCGCGGCTGCGGCCGGCAAGCGCCGTGAGGTCTTCGAGCGCCACCACGGCGTGCCGCCCGTCTGAGCCGATTGCACCTTCTTGCCGCGGGCTACAGCAGCCCGAGATAGCTCCCGCCGTCGACCGGGATGTGGGTTCCGGTGAGGAAGCTGGCGTGCTCGGAGCACACGAAGGCGGCGATCCGCCCGAAGTCGCCCGGGTCGCCGACATGACCCACGGGGACGCCGGCGCCGATCTCGGCAACCGAGTCGCCGTAGAGCTTGGCGATGCGATCGGTGGCGTGGAGCCCCGGCTGCAGCGAGTTCACGGTGACCCCGTCGCGGGCGACCTCGAGGGCCAGCGTCTTGAGGAAGGCCGTGGCTCCGGCCCGGGCCGTGTTCGACAGGATCAGGTTGGCGATCGGTTGTCGCACCGAGATCGAGGTGATGGCCAGCACCCGGCCCCAGCCCCGGGCCTGCATGGCCGGGACTGCCGCCTTGCACATGGCGACGACCGACATGAGGTTCAGGTCGATGGCGTCGGGGTAGGCCTCGATCGGCGTGGAAGCGAAATTCCCGGGCGGGGGGCCACCAGCGTTGGTGACCAGGATGTCGATGCCCCCCAACGCTTCGATGGCCGCCTCAACGAAGGCCGCCGCCCCCTCGGGCCGGCCGACGTCGTGCACCAGCCCCACCACGCGGCCGCTGTCACTACCGCTGATGGCAGCGAGCCGAGCGGCTGCGGCGTCGACCCGTTCACGGCTACGGCTGCAGATGGCCACGGACACCCCGTCGCCCACGAGAGCCGCCGCGGTGGCGAAGCCGAGCCCGCCGGAGGCGGCGGCGACGGCGGCCCGGCGACCAGAAATTCCGAGATCCATGGGCCCAGTCTCGCGCCGGGCCAGCGTCGCCGATCGGTTCGGCGCGATCGGTTCGGCGCGATCGGCTTGGGCTACCGGGCGAAGGGGGTCGGCTCAGCCTGCGGAGTCGTCGCCTGGCGCGGCGGCAGCGACGGTGCTGGCCGTCGAGCTCGGATCGGCGGCGGGGGGCTCGGGATCGCAGTTGGCCGAGGTGAACGTGGAGAGCTCGGCGCTGGCCAGCCCGATCTCGGCTGAGCTGCCGAGCTCGCTCACGGAGGTGCCGAAGTCGTCGAACAGCCGCTGGAGGGTCCCCAGGTCGTTGGCATCGATGGCGGCGTCGACGTCGGCCTGGTCGGGAAGGGCGGCGACGACATCGCCGAATGAATCGGCGATGACCCCGAAGTCGTCGGCGATCTCGTCGGGAGCCTTGTCCTTGGCGTCGTCGATCAGCGTGTCAGCATCGTCGAGGGCGTCGTACAGCGCAGCGAATGCCGCCTTGGCTGCGGTGGCGTCGCCAGCTCCGAGGCCCTCAAAACCTGCGTCGATGCGGTCGAACGACGTGCCGAGGGTGTCGAAGTCAGCCTCGAGGCTGCAGAACTCGGCGGCCGATCCGCCTCCGTCGTCGCCGCATGCGGCGAGGCCGAGCACACCGGTGACCAGTGACGTGAGCGCGACAAGTGCGGGGGTGCGGGCCATGAGCCCTCCTGAGGGTCGGGGAAGGACCGTGACGTTACCCCCTGCTGTCTGGGGCCCTGGCCAGTGCTGGGGGCGCGTCCTCCACGCCATCGCCCGGCTGCCGCCAGGTGCCGGTAGCGTCGATCGTCATGGGTGAACCCGGCTGGAACTACTTCCCCACCTTGAGCGACCTCGACGGGCCTCACCCGGCCGATCGCCATACGGCACTTGGGCTCGACGCCGACGCCTGTGTCGAGCTCTATCGGAAGATGCTTCTCGCCCGACGGATCGACGAACGGACCTGGGCGTGGAACCGACAGGGCAAGGTGGCGTTCGCCGTCCCCAGCGAGGGCCACGAAGCGGCGCAGGTGGGCGCGGCAGCAGCGCTGCGGGTGGGCCACGACTGGGTGTGCCACTACTACCGCGATCTCCCGCTGATGGTCGGCCTCGGGGCCCCGACGCTCGGCCTGCTGCTGCACGTGCTGGCCAAGGCCGACGATCCCCATGCCGGCGGTCGTCACATGCCCGGGCACTGGCACGACGGCGAACGGCGGGTGCTCAGCTCGTCATCGTGCATCGCGACGCAGATCCCCCATGCGGTGGGCCTGGCGATGGCCGAGGAGATCCTGGGCACCGACGCCGTGGCGTTGGCGAGCTTCGGCGAGGGCGCCACGGCCGAGGGCGACTTCCACGAGGCGGTGAACTGGGCGGCGTGCAGCACCCTCCCGATCGTGTTCTTCTGCCAGAACAACGGCTACGCGATCTCGGTGCCTGCCCCGCTCGAGACCCCGGTCGACGTGGCCCGGCGGGCCGACGGCTACGGCATTCCCGGCGAGTCGGTCGACGGCAACGACGTGTTCGCCGTGCTCGCTGCGGTGCGCAACGCCGTGGCCCGGGCTCGCGCCGGCGACGGTCCGTCGATCGTGGAGGCCTTCACCTATCGCCTCAAGCCCCACACGAGCGACGACGACGACAAGCGCTATCGCTCCCGTGAGGAGGTCGAGGCCTGGCGGGCCGTCGATCCGCTCGTGCGGACCCGTCGGTACCTGTTGGCTCGCGGTCTCGCCAGCGAGGACGCCATCGCGGCGGTCGAAGCTGCCGTTGCCAGCGAGGTCGCCATCGCTTCGGCGACGGCAGAGGGCTCGCCCGATCCGGCGCCGGCCGAAGCTGCGACGTACGTCTACCGGAATCCCTTGGGATCACACGTGATCGCCAGCTCAGACGGGGTGCCTCCGCGAGGGCCCGCCGGGTTGCTCCCCCGACCCGCCGAGCGTCCTCGCCCCGCAGCGCCGCTCGAATGGTACGACGATGGTGCCGACGAGGTCACCGTCGTCGAAGCCGTACGGCGCACGCTCGCCGGGCTGCTCGAGAACGACCCGCGGGTCGTGGTCTTCGGCCAGGACGTGGGGGCTCGCGGGGGCGTGTTCCTTGCGGCCGAGGGCCTTCGTGTGCTGCATCCCGATCGGGTCTTCGACGCGCCGATCGCCGAGTCGGCCATCGTGGCGGCGGCCATCGGCTTGGCCGTGGCCGGGCTCCGCCCGATCGCCGAGATCCAGTTCGCCGATTACACCCATCCCGCGTTCGACCAGCTCGCGTCGGAAGCGGCCCGCATCCACTACCGGTCGAACGGGGCTCAGGCCGTCCCGATGGTGCTGCGAGCGCCATGCGGGGCGGGGGTGCACGGCGGCCAGCATCACAGCCAGTCGGTCGAGGCGTTCTACGCGCACGTCCCCGGCTTGAAGGTCGTGATGGGATCGACGCCGGCCGACGTGGCCGGGCTGTTGCGATCGGCCGTCGACGACCCCGACCCGGTGATCGTGCTCGAGCACAAGAAGACCTACCGGGCGATCACGGGCCCCTGGCCGGGACCCGAGCATCGAGTGCCCATCGGTCGGGCCGTGGTGGCGCGACCGGGCCGTGACGCCACGGTTATCACCTACGGCTATCTCAGGCACGTCGCGGTCGCGGCCGCAGATGCCCTTGCCGCCCAAGGCGAAGCCGACGTGGAGGTGATCGATCTCCGCACGATCTCACCCCTCGACCGGGAAGCCATCCAGGAGTCGGTCTCGCGTACGTCGCGCTGCCTCGTCGTCACCGAGGACGTGTTCTCGTTCGGCGTCGCGGCCGAGGTCGCGGCCTGGGCCGGCGAAGCGTGCTTCGGCGATCTCGACGCGCCGGTGCGCCGTCTCACCGTCCCCGATGTTCCCGCCATGCCCTTCGCCCACTCGCTCGAGAGCGTGCTGCTCCCCGACCAGGCCGCCGTCGAGGAGGCCCTCCTCGAGCTGCTGGCCTACTGACGCACCACGGGTCCGGTCGGGCTGTTGCCCGCCTCGGGTCGAACTGGGAGAGTGGACGAGTTCTCGGAAGGAGACATCGATGGCGGGCCTACGGAGCGATCATCCCGGGAGCGGCCCCCGCCAGGTCGATGTCGTCGTGGTCGGCGCCGGATTCGCCGGGCTGTGCGCGCTGCACAAGCTGCGCAACGTCATGGGGCTGTCGGTACAGGTCTTCGAGGCTGGCGACGGCGTGGGCGGGACCTGGTTCTGGAACCGGTACCCGGGGGCCCGGTGCGACTCCGAGAGCTTCTATTACTGCTACTCGTTCTCCGACGAGTTGGCGCAGGAATGGGAGTGGACGGGGAAGTACCCCGAGCAGCCCGAGATCGAGCGGTACCTCAACCACGTCGCCGACCGGTTCGATCTGCACCGCGACATCCAACTCGGCACCCGGGTGAGCGCAGCCCGGTTCGACGAGTCGTCGGGCCGGTGGGAGGTCGAGCTCGAAGCTGGCGAGAGGGTCGTGGCGCAGTATCTCGTGACGGCTGTCGGATGTCTCTCGGCGGCGAACGTGCCCGACATCGCCGGGCTCGACAGCTTCGCGGGCGAGGTGTACCTCACCGCGAAGTGGCCCCGGGAAGGTGTCGACGTCATGGGGAAGCGGGTCGGTCTCATCGGGACCGGTTCGAGCGGCATCCAGGCCACGCCGCGGCTGGCTGCCGACGCCGCACACCTCAGCGTCTTCCAGCGCACGCCCAACTTCACCATCCCGGCACGCCATCAGGCGTTCCTGGCCGAGGACCAGGCCGCGATCAAGGGCAACTACTCGGCGATCTTCGAGCTGACCCGACAGACCGCTGGAGGTTTTCCCTACTTGTCGATTGACCGCCAGACGATGGACGTCCCGGTCGAGGAGCGCCTGCAGGTGCTCGACGCCCTCTGGGAAGAAGGAGGGTTCAAGTTCCTGTGGGGCGGCTTCAGCGACCTGTTGAGAGATCCCGCCGCCAACGAGTTCGTGTCGGAGTACATCCGACAGAAGATCCGCGCCACGGTGAACGATCCCGAGACAGCCGAGCTGCTGTGCCCGAACGACCATCCGTACGGATCGAAGCGTCCCCCCATCGACACCGATTACTACGTCACGTTCAATCGCGACAACGTCCGTCTGGTCGACGTGCGCAGCCATCCCATCGAGGAGATCACGCCGACCGGGCTGCGGACCGACGACGAGGTGTTCGACCTCGACGTGCTCGTGTTGGCCACCGGCTTCGACGCCATGACGGGTGCCCTGTTGAACATCGACATCCGTGGCGTGGGTGGGCTGCGTCTGGCCGACGCCTGGAAGGACGGGCCGCGGACGCTACTGGGGCTCCAGGTGGCTGGCTTTCCCAACCTCTTCACGATCACCGGGCCCGGCAGCCCGTCGGTGCTGCTCAACATGCCGGTGGCGATCGAGCAGCACGTCGACTGGATCGGCGAGCTGATCGACCACATGCGCGAGCACGGGATGGCTCGTGTGGAAGCCGTCGAAGCTGCCCAGGATGCCTGGGTCGAGCACGTCGCCGAGGTCTCGAAAGACTCGCTCATGGGCCGGGCCAACTCGTGGTATGTCGGCGCCAACATCCCTGGGAAGCCGCGGGTCGTGACGCCCTATGCCGGCGGGCAGCCGTTGTACCGGGAGCGCTGCGAAGCGATCAAGAACGCCGGCTACGAAGGCTTCGTGTTCAGCGCCTGAGCGCCGCGTCGGCCCCGTCAGATCCTCGATCCCCGACGCCGGTGGACCGTCCCCGGGTGAGACGACACGAGCCAGGCCGGGAACTGCGTCAGGTCGGCCAGCACGACGGTCGCCCCGCCAGCTCGCAGCTCCGCCTCGCTGTGACTGCCCGTGAGCACGCCGACGGGTGTCGCCCCAGCGCGCCCAGCGCCCAGCGCTGCGGCGATGTCGGGGGCGGTATTGACGAGCCTGGGGGCGCCATGATCGATCACGAGCGTGGCACGGTAGCGCGGTACGTTCAGTTCCCATGAAGCCTGCCCCGGCCCCGGCCCGGACCCAAGGTCGCCATCGCGGCATCCTTCCCGAGGGTGTCACCGATGTGGCGTCGCTCGCCGCGGTGTTGCGAGCCCACCAGTACCTCGCCGACGACGGGCTGGCCACGGCCATGTTCCTCAGCCTGCGTCTGGCCCGCCCGCTCCTTCTCGAGGGGGAGGCCGGCGTGGGCAAGACCGAGGTGGCCAAGACCCTGGCCGACCTGTACGGCACCGAGCTCATCCGCCTCCAGTGCTACGAGGGGATCGACGTCGCGCAGGCCGTCTACGAATGGTCGTACGCCCGCCAGCTCCTGCACATCCGGGCGTTGGAGGCCATGGGCGATGTGAGCCACGCCGAAGCCGACGTGTACTCCGAGGACTTCCTCGTGCGGCGGCCGCTGCTCCAGGCCATCACCGGCTCCGTGGGCGACCGGCGCCAGGTGTTGCTGGTCGACGAGGTCGACCGGTCCGACGACGAGTTCGAGGCCTTCCTCCTCGAGGTGCTGGCCGACTACTCGGTGACGATCCCCGAGCTGGGCACGTTCAAGGCCGCCGAGCCCCCGGTGGTGATCATCACGTCGAACCGCACCCGCGAGGTGCACGATGCGCTCAAGCGTCGGTGCCTGTACCACTGGATCGAGCACCCCGAGTTCGAGCGCGAGGTCGAGATCGTCAAGCTCCGCCTGCCCGACGTGAACGAGCGGCTGGCCCGGCAGGTCACCGCACTCGTCCAGGCGCTGCGCGACCTCGAGCTGTACAAGCCTCCCGGCGTGGCCGAGACCCTCGACTGGGCCGAGGCCCTGGCGACGCTCGGCGCCGTCGAGCTCGACGTGCGCCGCCTCGACGCCACCCTGGGCTCGGTGCTCAAGTACCGGGAAGACCACGACCGCGTGCGGGCCCAAGGTCTTGACGCGCTCGTCCGCGAGGCCGTGGCCCGAGCGGGATGACACCCTGAACGTCACGGCGCCTCTCGCGGAGCTCGACTTCGACCCGGCCCGGGCGGCCGTGCGCTTCGGACGCCTCTTGCGGACGGCCGGTGTCGATGCCGACGCCACGCGGGTGCACCGCTTCGTCGAGGCGCTCGAGGTGCTCGGGCCCCGCTCGATGGCCGACGTGTACTGGGCCGGCCGTGTCGTGTTCTGCAACGCGCCCGACGATTTCGCCCGCTACGACGCGACCTTCGCCGCCTGTTTCGGTGTCCCCGTCCCGCTCGGAGCTCTCACACCGGTGCAGACGGCCAAGCCCATCGAGATCACCCTGGCCTTCGACAGCGGTGACGACTCGTCCGACGGCGAGACCGCGCCGGCGCCCGACAACACCGTCGTCGTGCGCTTCTCGGCCGTCGAGACCTTGCGCGACAAGGACTTCTCGGCGTACACGACCGAGGAGTTCGAAGAGGCGCGCCGGCTCATGGCCGACCTCCGCCTGGCCGGGGCGCTGCGCCGGTCGCGCCGAGCCGTGCCGGCGCGCAAGGGTCGTCTCCACATGGGGCGCACCCTGCGGGGCGCGATGCGCAGTGGGGGAGAGGTGAGCCGCCTGCGCTTCACCGGACGCGGCGAGCGTCCCCGGCGGGTCGTGCTGCTGTGTGACGTGAGCGGCTCGATGGAGGCCTACGCCCGGGCCCTGCTGCGTTTCCTGCACGCCGCGGTCGTCGGCCACGGTCGGGTGGAGGCGTTCACGATCGGCACGCGGCTCACCCGCATCACCCGAGAGCTGCGCTCGCGCGATCCCGACGCCGCGCTCGCCGCCGCGTCCCGGGCCGTGGTCGACTGGTCGGGTGGCACGCGCCTGGGCTCGAACATCAAGGAGTTCAACGACGTCTGGGGCCAGCGCGGCATGGCTCGGGGCTCGGTGATCGTGGTGCTCTCCGACGGATGGGACCGCGGCGATCCGGCCGTGCTGGCGCACGAGATGCACCGGCTCCAGCGTCTCGCGCACCGGGTCGTCTGGGTCAATCCGCTGAAGGCCACGCCCGGGTACGCGCCGCTGGCGAGCGGCATGGCGGCCGCGCTGCCGTTCGTCGACGAGTTCATCGAAGGTCACTCGTTGGCGTCGCTGCAGGAACTTGTCAAGGTCGTCGCCGGTTGAAGACCACGAGCAGCTCGCCGCGTGTGAGGCGCTCGGTGCCCGCACGCAAGGAGGAGAAGGTGCGATGAGAGAGATCCTGGCTGACATCGAGCGGTGGCTGGCCGACGGCTGCGAGGTAGCGACCGGGACCGTCGTGGCCGTCGACGGCTCCTCGCCGCGTGGTCCGGGCGCTGTGCTGGCGGTCAACGATCGGGGCGAGGTCGCGGGCTCGGTCAGCGGGGGTTGTGTCGA
>VFJJ01000038.1 GCA_009886115.1 Actinomycetota bacterium | reverse complement strand
GGTGGGTCGCCGCTGCGACATCCCAGCAGCGTCGGCAGCTCTGGCTGTCGACGCTCGATGCCATGGCCAAGCTGCACCGCGTCGACGTCGCGGCCCACTTCGGGTATCTCACCGTGAGCCGTTGGGGCATGGAGCTCGACGCCGACGCCGCGGCCGAGCGTGTCCGTCAGTGGCGCGAGTACACCGACTGGGCCTCCGATGATGACGAGCCGCCCCCGACGCTCATGCATGCGTGGGACGTGTTGCTGGCTACGAGGCCGCCGCGTCCGGACGTCCTGTCGATCGGCTGGGGCGACGCCAAGCTCGGCAACGTGATGTTTCGCGGGTTCGAGGTCGTGGCCCTGTTCGACTGGGAGCTCTGTGGCGTCGGTCCGGCCGAGGAGGACCTGATGAATCTCCTCGCCGTCGACGCCGTGCTCGCGGAGATGTTCCAGGTGCCCCGCATCGACGGATTCCCGTCTCGCGACGAGACCGTGGGTGTGTACGAGCAGCTCCTTGGTCGCGAGATGGTCGGCACGAACTGGTGGCACGTGTTCGCGCTGGCGAAGATGGCCGCGGAGGTCCACCGCATTCTGCGCCAGACGCGCGCGGTGCGTGGGATTCCCACCGACGTCGACCTCGAGACGGTGAACGGGGTCGTCCCCCGGTTGCGGCGCGAGCTCGAGTCGCTCTGAGAACCTCTGACAACAAAGACAAGGAGACACCGGTGACTGAGCCGTCGGCGGCCCAACGCTTGCCCAGCATCGGTGCCCGCCTCACCGTCGATGACGGCTTCCACGTGCCGACGACGCTCGACTACTTCTGGACCGAGACGAACTGGTTCGCGATGGTCATCCCCGACCGGTTGCTCACCATCCAGCTGTATCCGTTCTTCCAGACGAACCTCGACGTGTGCTCGGCCGGCGTCTACATCTGGGACGACACCGGGGACCAGTGGTGGAACTGCCGGTACGCAAAGAACTTCTGGCATCTGCCGTTCCCCCGCCAGCCCCTTCACGACCTCCAGCTGCCGAACGGACTGCGCTACAAGACCCTGGAGTCCCTCCAGAAGTACGCCATCGGATTCGACTGCCCCGACGGCGAGGACGTCCACCTCGACGTGATCTGGGAGGGCATCGTGCCGGCCAACCGGGCGAAGTCCGGAAACCACATGGACCAGCCCGGACGCATCACCGGGACCCTGGTGTTGGACGGCGAGACGATCGAGATCAACGGGGTCGGCTTCCGCGACCGGACCTGGTCACCCCGGTCGCAATTCGGCCAGGGTGTCGGGCCCTTCCCGTCAGTGGGCTACACGTGGGGCACCTCGCTCAACTCGGATGATGGCTTCTTCCTGCTCTCGACCAACGACGATGACGAGTTCCTGGAGTACTCCCTGATCGATGGCATCCTCTTTCGCGACGGTGTCAGTGCCAAGCTGACCGAAGCCAGGCGCACCATCGTGGAGCGCGACCCCAAGAACGCGTGCCCCATCGCGATGCGCATCGATGTCGTCGACGAGCAGGGCCGTACCGCTCACATCGAGGGCATGAACGTCAACCGCTTCGTCGTCAACCTCTATCCCAGCCTGCTCGTGTGGGAGTGCCAGACACGCTGGACCATGGACGGCATCGACCTCATCGGCGAGGACGAGGACAACTGGGGCATCCACGCCTTCCGTCGCTTCATCAGATCACGCTGATCGGACTCGGGTTCGTCGAGTGCCTTCTGGTTCGCACGTCGTTCATGCCGCGGCACTCGGCCCACGAGGCTGCCAGGTCGCCGTGACGCGCCGGCCGCATCACCCCTTCGCGCCAGCCCTCGATGGGTGCAAACGCGGTCGCGGCCCGGAAGGCGAGCTCGCGTCGGCGTTCGACCGCTCAGATCTGGACGAGCTCACGGTGCTCACCAACGGCATCAAGATCGCGCTGCTGCTCGAAGCGGCTCACCCGCGTTTCACGATCGTGGTCACCGGCGGCACCCTGCGGCGCACGCAACACTCGCTCGAGAACTCCGCTTCGAGCGGTCTCAAGTAGAGGAACGAATCCATGGCAGCAGTGTCGTTCAGCGGCGTCACGAAGCAGCACAAGGGCGACGGTCCCAGTGCGGTCCAGTCGCTCGATCTCCTCATCGAGGTTCCGCCTGGCGACCGCGACATCGCCATCGACCCCAAGGCGATCGACCGCTACCCCAAGGTGGCCGAGAGGATCGGCACATCGGTCATCGTCGGGTTCCGGCCGGAGCACTTCGTGATGGACGGCGATCCCGATCTGCCCGATGACCAGAAGCTCACCCTGGTTGTCGACCTCGCCGAAGCGATGGGTGCCGAAGTCCACGTGCACGCGACACTCGACGTCCCGCCCGTCGAGTTGGAGGGCGCACCCGTGACCGCCGACGACGGCGAAGAGGTCTCGTCGTCGGTCACGAGACTGATCGCCCGGGTCGAAGGCATCCACGCCGTGCGGGCCGGCGACGACGTGACCCTCGGCATCAAGACCCACCTCGCCCACTTCTTCGATCCAGCGACAGGCGACCCGCTCCGCTGATCGACCCGACGCGGTCGCCCGCAGGCCACCTGCGTCGATGTCACTTCCTCATACAGCGCTCCGTTACATCCACCTCTGAGACCCCGCCAGGCGGCAATGGAACGATTCATGGAAACCCGCATCGACTCCGTGCTCGGCACGGTGGTGCGCGTTGTCGGTACGCGCCAGGAGCGCCCGAACCTCCCCTCGACGGGTTGCCCGTTCTGCGTGGGCGGATTGGAAGCGCCCGAGCCGTACGATGTCCGATGGTTCCGCAACCGGTGGCCGGCGATGCCCGACGACCGCTGCGAGGTCGTGCTCTACACGCCGCTGCACGACGCGACGTTCGCTTCGCTCGGTAGCGCCGGAGCGCGCAACGTCATCGACCTGTGGTCCGATCGAACGGCAGAGCTGGGCGGCCGCGCCGACGTCGACTACGTCTTGGTGTTCGAGAATCGGGGCCCGGAGGTCGGGGCGACGATCGCCCATCCCCACGGGCAGATCTACGCCTACGACCAGGTCCCCAGTCGTCAGAGCCGTCGGTTGGCCGGTCACTGGGCGCCCGATGCTTCGCCGGCGCATCGACTCGTCGTCGAGCGAGACGGCTGGCGGGCCGATGTGCCCTACGCTCCGACGTTTCCGGTCGCCATCGAGATCGTGCCGCTCGATCGCATTGCCGATCTGCCGTCGATGAGCGCAGCGAGTCGTGAGGCGTTCGCGTCGATCTTGATCGACGTGCTCGCCCGCCTCGACCGGCTGTACGACCAGCCGTTGCCGTACATGATGTGGCTCAATCAGCGTCCGACGGTCGACGTGGGCTTCGAAGACGCATGGTTCAACGTCGAGATCGTCTCGCCGTGGCGCTGGGCTGGCGTGCAACGCTTCATCGCCGCGGCCGAGGTGGCCAGCGAGGAATACTTCAACCCCGTCATCCCCGAGGACATCGCCGAACGACTCCGCGCCCTCGGCTGACGAACCAACTGGAGCTGTTCGATGCTACCGGTGATCGGCGAGCTGCGGCCCTGGTGCGACCCCACCCAGCTCCAGCTCGGCCGGTTGCCGATGCACACACCTTTCAGCGGGGTCGAGCGGCGACTGCTCGACGGCGTGTGGTCACTGGAGTTGTTCGATCGTCCCGATGATGTTCCTGCCGAGTCGCTGGTTGGCGTCCGATCACGCGCTTTCGACGCCGACGTGCCGGGGAACTGGACGATGCACGAAACCGGCTCGTTCGTCGACGGGCCGCACTACACGAACATCCAGATGCCGTTTCCGGGGCCGCCACCGCGTCTGCCCGACCGGAACCCGACCGGCGTGTACCGACGAGGGTTCTCCCTCCCTGCTCGGTGGCTGAAGCGGCGCACGGTGTTGCACGTCGCCGGGGCCGAGAGCGTGCACGCGGTGTACGTCAATGGCCGGTTTCTCGGATACGGAACCGACAGTCGCCTGCCCAGCGAGTACGACATCAGCGAGGTCGCCCGGCGGGGCGAGAACGAACTGGCGATCGTCGTGATCCGCTACAGCGCCCACAGCTACATCGAGGATCAGGACCAGTGGTGGATGGCCGGCCTCCATCGCTCGGTGTGGATCGAGTCGCGCTGCCGCGTGTCGATCGCCGACATCCCCGTCACCACGACGTTCGACCCGAAGGCGGGAACCGGCGTGGTCGCTGTCACGACGAGTGTCGATTTCGGCGGAGCGCCCGTCGGCGGATGGAGCGTGCGGTCGTCGTTGCAGTCGCCGTCGGATCGAGCGATCGGGCGCTCCCACACCGGGTCGGTACCTCATGTCGCGGCCGAGCCCAACGTGTTCCGTGGCCACCACGTGGCAGCCACCTGGGACGTTCCGAACGCCCGGGCCTGGAGCGCCGAGACGCCGCGCCGCTACACGGTGATCGTCGAGCTGCTCGATCCGTCCGGCGTGGTGCGCCAGGTCGAGCACGTGCGAGTCGGCATCAAGCGGGTCGAGATCCGTGATCGCCAGTTGCTCGTCAACGGGCAGCCGGTGTGGATCTTCGGCGTGAACCGCCACGACCACCACCCCGACCGCGGGAAAGCGGTCACCGTCGACGACATGCGGGCCGACCTGGTGGCCATGCGGGCGCACAACATCACGGCCATTCGCACCTCGCACTACCCGAACGACACCGCCTTCCTCGACCTCTGCGACGAGCTCGGCTTCTACGTCGTCGCCGAGGCCAACATCGAGAGCCACGGCCACAACCTCAGCCTCTGCGACGACCCCGCCTACCGCTCGGCGTGGCTCGAGCGCGGTGCACGAATGATCCAGCGCGATCGCAACCACGCCTCGATCATCCTTTGGAGCCTGGGCAACGAGAGCGGCTACGGAGCCAACCACACCGCGCTCGCAGGATGGATTCGCACGGCTGATCCCTCGCGGCCGCTGCACTACGAGGAGGCCGTGCGCATCGAGGGTTGGATCGACGGCGGGCGTCCGGTCACCGATGTCACGTGCCCGATGTACCCCGGGATCGCGGCCATACGAGAGTACGGCGAGGCCGGTGTCGGCGACCGTCCGTTGATCATGTGCGAGTACAGCCACGCCATGGGGAACTCGAACGGATCTCTGGCCGACTATTGGGATGCCATCGTGGCGACACCCGGATTGCAGGGGGGTTTCCTCTGGGAGTGGAAGGATCAAGCGCTGCGTCAACGACGACCGGACGGAACGGTTCGGCTGGCCTACGGCGGGCAGTTCGGCGACACACCCCACGACTGCAACTTCGTCGCCGACGGTCTCGTCTCTGCCGACATCGAGCCGCATCCGGCGATGCGCGAGGTGGCCTGGGTGCATCGACCCGTCACCGTGACGAGTGTCGGCCGAGACCTCCAGATCGAGAACCGGCAGTCGTTCGTCGATCTCGGCTGGCTTCGGGCCCATTGGGAGCTGAGCGTCGACGGCGAGGTGACCCGCCGGGGCTCTTGGAAGGTACCGGATGTCGCTCCGCGCTCTTCGGTCACCGTCCCGATGCCCTGCGACATTCCCCGGGGTACTGCGGAAGTTCACCTGGCAGTTCGGTGGGAGACGCGCCGTGACGACTGGTACGCGCCGGCCGTCCATCTCGTGGCGTGGGATCAGATCGCGTTGCGTCGGCGCACGACGTTCCCCCGCGGCGTGGGTCGATCAGCTGCCGACGTGCTCCTGGCAGCTCCGAAGCTCAATCTGTTTCGCGCCCCGACCGACAACGACGGGTTCAAGTTGATGCCCGATCTCGCACAGCGATTGCGAGTCGGCGGCCAGGCGCTGCGGTCATGGCAGGAGATGGGTCTCGACCGCATGAGCGCTGACGATCTGGTCGACCACGTCGTAGCTGTCTCCGACGACAGATACGGATTGCGGTACCGCCACGTCGTCGACGTCCCGGATTCGATGGTCGACCTGCCTCGGGTCGGGGTGATCTTCGCGATTCCCGGTCGGTTCGACACCATGCGCTGGTTCGGTCGCGGCCCACACGAGAACTACCCGGATCGCAACCGTTCGGCGATGCTCGGAAGCTGGGAGGGGAGGATCGACGAGTCCCCGTACCTGGTTCCGCAAGAGTTCGGGCTGCGCACCGGGTGTCGATGGTTCGAGCTGATCGACAGCTCGTCGGGCGAGACGTTTCGCATCGACCCCTTGGACTGCGTCGTTCACGTGTCGGCGACCCATCACTTCCCGGCCGACCTGTACCGCGCAGCAACGGCGACCGAGTTGGTTCGCCGTGACGACGTCATCGTCTGTGTCGACATCGCCCATCGTGGCCTTGGCACTGCGAGTTGCGGCCCTGACGTGCTCCCGCACCATCGACTGCCTGCCGGTCGGTTCGAGTTCGGGTATCGGCTCAGCGTTCGCTAGCGATGCCGATGTTCGAGCGGATCATGAGGGCGTCAACACGGACGCGCCCGCGGCAGGGGTACAGGTCCAGATCTGGGCGCGGTGGCCGTCGAACTGATAGCTCGACAGCACGTGCGCGGTGAACTCGTCCACGGTGCGAGCATCGACGAGCGCCACCGCACATCCGGCGAAACCCCCGCCGGTCATTCGGGCCCCGAGGCACCCGGGAGCAGCGAGCGCCGCCTCGACGATCTGGTCGAGACCGGGGCCCGACACCTCGAAGTCGTCCCGCAGGCTGGCGTGGCTCTCGCTCATGAGTCGACCGAGCTCGACCATGTTGCCGGACTGCATGGCTGCGGCCGCGTCGAGCGTGCGTTGATCTTCGGTGACCACGTGCAGAGCCCGGCGTCTGGTGATCGGGTCGGTGATCCTCGCCACGCTCGAGACGGTGGCATCCCGCAGGGCTCGAACGTCGAGCTCCTTGGCCGCCCGCTCGCAGCGGTCTCGCCGCTCGCCATACGCGGCTTCAGCGAGCACTCTGCGCGTACCCGTGTCCATGATGGCGATCACCGCGCCGCCAGGGAGCGGGCGATGGTCGAGGGAGAGGGCGCGGCAATCCATGAGGCTCGCGTGCCCGAGCACCGCGCCGGCCGAGATGAACTGATCCATGATCCCGGTTCGAACTCCGACCACCTCGTGTTCGACACGTTGTCCGAGCAACGCCACGTCGATCGGCTTCCACGCCCTGCCGGCCCGAGCCAGCAGACCGGTGATGGTCGCGACCTCCAGCGCCGCCGACGACGACAAGCCGGCCCCGGTGGGAACATCTGTCGCAATTCCAGCCCGCCAGCCGCCGGTCCCGATCCCGTGCTCGGCGAGCAGGGCGATCACGCCGGCCAGATGGATCGCCCAGGGAACGACGGTTGCGGGATCGTCGGCAGGATCGATCTCGACGAGCCCGAATCCTTCCGATTCGATGGTGACCGTGCTCCGGCGAGGGCTGGAGTGCGAGCTGATCGCCAGCACCGTGTCGAACGGCAATGCCATCGGCAGGGTGAACCCGTCGTTGTAGTCGGTGTGCTCTCCGATCAGGTTCACGCGGCCGGGCGCTCGCACGACGAGGCCCGGCTCACCCCACCGGTTTCGATGCAAGCGAGTTGCCCGTTCGAGCGCCTTCATGGTGACCGATCGTACCGGTCGGCCCGAGCTGACTGGAGGTTGACGGGACCGCCCAACCCTCGCCAGGCGGACCGGTCCCTTCGGACGGTCGTCGGGCGAGGAGGAGTCACACGGTCGGTCGCGTCGAGACGCCCGTCGAGCGACGAAGCGCCCTGGCCTCATCGATGCGGGGTCGCATCGCGGCCAGGCTCAGTGTGACCAGGACCCCGGCGTACGCAAGCCAGCGGGTGAACGGCAGGTTGCCCGTGTTCGCCAGCTCGCGACTCTGGGTGAGGAGCAACAAGGCGGCGACAGCCAGGCCGAGCAGCCGGGGTGCGAAGAACCGCACGACGTAGGCGGCGAGGGGAGCGGCGACGACCCCGCCGCCCAGCATGGCCAGGACCACGCCGGCCTCCAGGCCCTCGCCTCCGAGTGAAGTGATGAGCGAACCGGCGGACACGATCGCCACAGCGACCTCGGCGGTGTTGACCGACCCGATGGCGTAGCGGGGAGCGAGCCCGCGATGGAGCAGGAACGGGGTGACGACCGGACCCCACGCTCCGACCAGGCCGTTGGTGACGCCCCCGGCCGTCGCTGCGACCCGGACGCCCCGCTCGTCGAAGGCCGGTGCCCGCCGATCGGAGCCGGGCTCGGGCTCGACGCTGCGGGCGACCGGGAGGGGTCGGCTGAACCGGATCAGGATGCGCAGCCCGACAACCAGGAGCACGATGGCCAGGACGGGGCGTATCGCGTCACCGTCGACGTTGGCCAGGACCGTCGTGCCGATGAGGGCCCCGATGGCTCCGGGGATCGCCAGGTCGAGCACCAATCGGCGGTCGACGTTGCGGAACCGCCAGTGCGAGACCCCGGCCGCCAGGCCCGTGGCGACCTTGGCGATGTTGACCGTCAGCGACGCCGCAGCGGGGCTGATACCACTGCTCAACAGGATGCTCGACGACGTCGGTCCGAACCCCATGCCGAGCGCGCCGTCGACCATCGAGGCGAAGAACCCCGCGAGCGCCACGACGATGAGGTCATCCATGCCGGTCGTTCTCCTCGATCGGATACCCAACTAAACCGATCGACAATATAGAAGATGAGCGGCCATCTGTCAAGCCGATGCCCGTCACGTACCCGAGTGGTGAGGCGCCGCCCCTGTCGCCTGGGCGAGAATCACCGGACCATGAGGATCACCGCCAAGGTCGACTACGCGCTCCGCGGAGCGCTCGAGCTCGCAGCCGCCGAACCGATGACGCCCGTCAAGGGCGCCACCGTGGCGACGGCACAGGACATTCCCTTGCCGTTCCTGGAGAACATCCTGCGAGAGCTCCGCCACGCGGGGATCGTCCGCACGATCCGCGGCGCTGATGGCGGCTACATGCTCGCCCGGCCCGCAGACACGATCACCCTGGCCGATGTGATCCGGGCCGTCGAGGGCCCGCTGGCCGCGGTCCAGGGCATCCGACCCGACGAGCTCGCCTACCAGGGCGCGGCCGTTCAGCTCTCCGAGGTGTGGATCGCCGTTCGGGCCAACCTGCGGGCCGTGCTCGAGGCGATCACCCTGGCCGATGTGGCCCAAGCGCGGATCCCGGGCCCGATCAGGAAGCTCGCCGAGAACCCCGACGCCCGCACGCCCCACTGAGACTCCGAGACTCCGAGACTCCGAG
>VFJJ01000077.1 GCA_009886115.1 Actinomycetota bacterium | reverse complement strand
CAATGGCGGCACTGGCCGCCACCATGGCGGTGCTGCAGAGCGCCTCGGCGCTGCCGCAGAACACGCCGGGGCAGGGCTTCGTGGTGACCCCGTCGGACCTCGACTACATCTTGACCCAGATCAAGATCGCCGAGGCCCACGTGACCAACACCAGCCTGCTACCCGGGGGGACCGGGCCGTGTGGTGCGCTGCTCCGCCAGCCCGGTGACGGGTTCGCCGACGCCTACCAGCTCTCGAGCCCCCAGCTCGAGTATGGGTTGCGGACCGTTGACGGTACGTGCAACAACCTGGTGTCGGGCCAGGAGAGCTTCGGAGCCGCCAGCCAGGTGTTCCCCCGGTTGACCGTCCCCGAGTTCCGCCCGGCCGAGAACCGGGTGGCCCCCTTCGGCTCCGGATCGACCTCGTACGACCAGACCTTGGGGTTCGTGTTCGACTCGGAGCCCCGCACGGTCAGCAACCTGATCGTCGATCAGACCTCGACCAACCCGGCTGCGGTGGCCGCGGCGGGTTTCCCGGTCCGGACCCAGGGCAACGAGGGGTACTTCGTCTGCGGAGACCCGAACATGCCCCTGACACCCGGAAACCCTTGCGTTCTCCCGGGTGAGACGTTGCCGATCCCGAACGTGACCACTGACGTGGGCCTGTCGCCGCCGTTCAACGGTCTGTTCGCCTTGTTCGGCCAGTTCTTCGATCATGGCCTCGACAAGATCACCAACGGCGGCAACGGCACGGTGGTCGTCCCGCTCAAGACCGACGACCCGCTCTACATCACCCCGACCGTGACGAACCCGTTCCCGCCGAACTTCATGATGGTGACCCGTGGGAAGATCGAACCGGGTCCCGACGGGTTCCGGACGACCCTGAACACCGACACGCCGTTCGTCGACCAGAGCCAGACCTACACGTCGAACCCGTCGCACCAGGTGTTCACCCGTGAGTACGTGAACAACGTGAACGGCCTCCCGGTCTCGACGGGCAAGTTGCTCGCATCACCCGACGGTGGTCTGCCCAACTGGGCGGAGGTCAAGCTCCAGGCGGCGACGCTGCTCGGGCTTGAGCTCGTCGACTCCGACGTCACGAACATCCCGATGCTCAAGGTCGACGCCTACGGCAAGTTCATCCCCGCCGGGAACGGGCTGCCGCAGTATGAGGTGCAGGTCGACCTCGACGGCGACTTTTTGACCCTCGGCCACACCGATGTGCTGATCCCCGGCAACCTCGCGGACCCTGTGTCCGTCGTCGAGGCCCAAGCGATCGCTGACGCCATGTTCCCCCCGGAGGCGGTGGCCAGGGCCTACCGGATCGGGATCGCGTTCTTGAACGACATCGCCCACGCGGCGGGGCCGGGCAGCATCGAAACCCCCAAGACTCCAGACGACAACCTCACGGCTGGTGGGAGCCTCGCCTTCGTCCCGTCCGGCTTCTACGACGACGAGTTGCTCGACCTGCACTTCATCGCGGGTGATGGTCGGGTCAACGAGAACATCGGTCTCACTGCCATCCACCAGATCTTCCACTCCGAGCACGACCGTCTGGTCGACGACATCAAGAACGTTTTGATGGCCGACTCCGACGGCCTCGGCGACACCGGTATCACGTCGATCGCCGACTGGAAGACGGTGCTCGGTGCCGGCGGATGGAACGGCGAGCGTCTGTTCCAGGCGGCCCGTTTCGTCACCGAGATGGAGTACCAGCACCTGGTGTTCGAGGAGTTCGCCCGGAAGATCCAGCCGGCGATCGACCCCTTCAACCTCTTCGCCTTCGGCCAGACCAACATCAACCCGGCCATCAGCGCCGAGTTCGCGGACGCCGTGTACCGGTTCGGGCATTCGATGCTGACCGAGACGATCGACCGGACGAACCTCGACGGCTCGACCAACAACGTCGATCTGTTCACAGGGTTCCTCAACCCGGCCGAGTACCACAAAGGCGGCCCGGCCGGTCTGCTCAGCTCGAAGGCGGCGGCCGGTTCGATCTTCCAGGGCATGCAGGACCAGGTGGGTAACGAGATCGACGAGTTCGTCACCGACGTGCTCAGAAACCGTCTCGTGGGTCTGCCCCTCGACCTCCCCGCGATCAACATGGCCCGCGGTCGGTCCGAAGGCATCCCGCGGCTCAACGACCTGCGCAAGCAGCTCTTCATCACGACCAACGACGGTCAGCTGGCGCCGTACACGAGCTGGCTCGACTTCGGGCTCAACATCAAGCACCCGGAGTCGCTCGTCAACTTCATCGCGGCGTACGCCGACCCGGCAGTGATCGAGGACCTGGTCGAGAGCCTCTCCAACCCGGGCGAGATCACCCCGGGTGGTGTCCCGATCACGGTGGAGGGCCTGCGGGCCAACGCGGCTGAGCTGCTCGCCATCGCCGAGTTCGGCGGCAACGGTGAGCACTTCCTCAACAGCACGGGCCCGTTCGCCGACGTGGCCGGGATCTCGGTGACCGGTGTCGACGACATCGACCTGTGGGTGGGCGGCCTGGCCGAGCGGACGAACCTGTTCGGCGGGCATCTGGGCTCGACGTTCAACTACGTGTTCGAGGAGCAGATGACCCGGTTGCAGAACGGCGACCGCTTCTACTACATCGCCCGTACCTTTGGCATGAACCTCCTGACCCAGCTCGAGGGCAACTCGTTCTCGGAGCTGGTGATGCGCAACACGACCACGACCACGATGAAGGCCGACCCGTTCGCGGTGGCCGACTGCCGCTTCGAGCTTGGGAACCTCGTCTCCCCGGCCACCTCGGGCTTCTACACCGGCGTCACGTCCATCCAGGACGTCCCGGCCAGCCCGTGCAACGAGAACCTTCTGCTCCTGCGCATGAGCAACGGGACCATCCGGTACCGGACGAGCAACCAGGTCGACCCGGCCGGTATCAACGGCCAGTCGGTCTTCAACGGCACCGACGCCAACGACCGCATGTGGGGTGGCATCGACAACGACACCTTCTGGGGCGGTCTGGGCAACGACATCATCGAAGGCAACGACGGTGCTGACGTGGCTCTCGGCGGTGAGGGCAACGACATCATCACCGACTCGCACGGCGACGATGTCCTCAAGGGCGGTCCGGGCAACGACGCCATCGACTCCGGCCCGGGCCTCGACATCGTCCTGGGTGGCAGCGGCCACGACCTCCTCAACACCGGCTTCAACGGTGGTGAGGTGTTCGCGGGTCCCGGCAACGACTTCTCCTACGGGAGCGCCGGCGCGGACGTGACCTTCGGCGGCGGCGGTGACGACTGGATCGAGGGGCTCGGCGCTCAGGACCTCCTGATCGGTGACAGCAGCTCGTTCTTCTTCATCGACCAGGACATGCCGGGCAGCGACGTCTTCTTCGGCGACGGTGGTGACGACGACTACGACGGTGAAGGCGGCGACGACGTCATGGTTGCCGGTCCGGGCATCGAGAAGGCCTCCGGTGAGGCCGGCTACGACTGGTTGATCGGCCTCAACGACCTTCCCCAAGACGTGGACCTGAACCTGAAGCTCGCAGGCGTGCCGGTCACGGTCAACGACCTGCGGACCCGCTTCGATGAGGTCGAGGCCCTGAGCGGCTGGATGCACAACGACATCCTTCGGGGTGCCGACCTGGCCCCGCGGGACGTGACCGGCGTCGGGTTCGTCGGCTGCAACGCCCTCGACCAGGACAGCCTCAACCAGGTCACCGGGTTCGACGCACTGATCCCTGATCTGACCGAACCTTCGGCGCCGATCATCGCGGCATCGCAGAGCCGGCACTGCCGGATCACCCTCGCCGGACCGGTCTTTGCGGCGGGCGACGTGCTCATCGGTGGGGCCGGTTCCGACCTCATCGAGGGACGGGGCGGCGACGACATCATCGACGGTGACCTGTACATGAACGTGCGGCTCAGCGTTCGCACCAACCCGGCCGACCCGGGCACCGAGATCGGCTCGACCGATCGGCTCTCGAGCCAGGCGCTCACCGGTAACTTCGGGCCGGGCACTGCGGGCATGAACCTGCAGCAGGCCATCTTCGCCGGCCTGGTCGACCCGGGCAACGTCGCCATCGTCAGGGAGCTCATCGACGGGACACCCGACCCGCTCACCGATCTCAGCGTCGACGTGGCGTTGTTCACCGGTCCGAGCAGCGACTTCATCATCGAGCTGCTGGCCGACAACCTGACGTTCCAGGTCACGCATGCGCCAGCGGTTCCCGTCGGGATCGGGCAGGGGATCGACCTGATCACCAACGTCGAGATCCTGCGGTTCGTCACCATCGACCCGGTCACCGGAGCGGTCCTCAACGTCGAGGACATCCCGACCGGTCTCGGGGCTGCGAACTCGCCGGCGACGGGGACGGTCAACCTCAACAGCCTGGCACCGGTCGAGGGCACGCCGATCACGGCCACGGCCAACAACATCGTCGACCTCGACGGATTCGGCCCGCTGCCGGTGGTGCTCACCTGGCAGTCGGCCACCACTCCGGCCGGCCCCTGGACGTCGGTGGTCAACGGGGCGACGTTCACTCCCGGTAACGCCCAGGTCGGTCTCGTCCTTCGGGTCGTGGCCAACTTCACAGACGGTGGTGGTACGCCCGAGCAGCTCATGTCGATGGTGACGGCTCCGGTCGTCAACGTCAACGATGCTCCGACCGGGGCGGCCGTGATCAGCGACCTCACCCCGACGGAGACGGTGCCCCTCAGCGTCGACGTCAGCACCATCGCCGACGCCGACGGGCTCGGGCCGCTCGCCATCCAATGGCAGCGCAACGGCGCGAACATCCCCGATGCCAACCTGGCCCCCTACACCCCGGTCCAGGCCGACGTCAACGCCACCCTCCGGGTGGTCGTGACCTACACCGACGGCCACGGGACGCCGGAGACCGTCATCTCGGCGGCCACCGGCGGCACGGGTGACTTCATCCCGGCCTTCGTAGCAGGCGAGACGCTGACCGGGACGGCGTTCGACGACATCATCAACGGTGGTGGCGGCGACGACATCATCAACTCCCTCGGCGGTTCCGACATCGTCAACGCCGGGGTCGGGGCTGACACCGTCAACACCGGTGCCGGCAACGACATCATCAACGTCAACGGCGTCGAGGGCTTCGACAACGTCAACGGTGGTGCCGACGTCGACACCATGCGGGCGATGTCGGACGGCACCTCCTTCGGCCTGTCGGCCATCGCTGGTATCGAGTCCATCGATGCCTTCGGGTTCACCAACGTGAGGATCACCGGTCACGCCGGTGCCACCACGCTCAACTTCGCGGCGGTCTCCCTCATCGGGATCGTCGAGATCGACGGCGGGGCCGGTGCCGACAACATCACCGGGAACGCGGCGAACGACGTGATCCGCGGCAGCGCAGGCAACGACAACATCTTCCTCGCAGCCGGCGGGGCCGACACGATGAAGTTCGCCGCCGGGTACGGGGCCGACGACATCCGCAACTTCGACTCCAGCGGAGGGGCCGGGCAAGACCTGCTCGACATCTCGACGCTGGATGTCACGGCGGCGATGTTCAACACCTCGGTGACCATCGCCAACGGCGGCGGCGGCTCGACGCGCATCAGGGTGGGAGGAGGCACCATCCGCTTGCGGACGACGGCTCCGGCCGCCATCACCGCAGCTGACTTCATCCTCGCTCCCTGAGGGGTGAGGGGCTCAGGCCCCGATCCCTGCAGGCCAACCTGATGCATCTGTGACCGGTGCGGGGCGCGCAAGCGTCCCGCACCGGCGCGTTCGGGGACCGGCCGATACTGTCGTACCTCGAGACTCGGGAGCACCCCGAGGCCAAGGGGGAACGGTGTTCGACGAGTACGAGAGCTACGACGCCATGGGGCTGGCCGGGCTGGTGGCCGAAGGCAGCGTGAGCGCCTCCGAGGTGCTCGAGGCGGCCATCGAGCGGGTCGAGGCCCGCAACCCTGCCGTGAACGCCGTGGTCCACCGGCTCGACGATGAGGCCCGGGCGGCGGTGGCGGCGGGCCTGCCGGACGGCCCGTTCACCGGGGTGCCGTTCCTCATCAAGGATCTGAACGCCCACGTGGCCGGCGCGCCCACCACCAACGGGTCGCGCCTGTTCGCCGACGCCGTCGCGACGGTCGACTCCGAGTTCGTCGCCCGCTGGCGTCGATCCGGGATGGCCATCCTGGGTAAGACCAACTCGCCCGAGTTCGGCCTCACCGGCACCACCGAGCCGCTGTTGTTCGGGCCGTCGCGCAACCCGTGGGATCTCGGCCGCACGACCGGGGGATCGAGCGGGGGAGCGGCCGCGGCGGTGGCCTCGGGCATGGTGCCCGCGGCGCACGCCACCGACGGGGGAGGCTCGATCCGCATCCCCGCCTCGGCCTGCGGACTGGTGGGACTCAAGCCCACCCGGGGTCGCGTGACCCAGGCCCCCCATGCCGGCGAGGGATGGGCCGGCATGTCGATCGGCGGCACCGTCACCCGGTCGGTGCGCGATACCGCAGCGCTGCTCGACGCGGTGTGTGCTCCGCACCCGGGCGATCCGTACTGGGCGCCGCCACCCGCCCGGCCGTTTCTCGACGAGGTCGGCGCCGACCCGGGCCAGCTGCGGATCGCGCTGGTGACCGTGGCGTTGTCGGGGGCCGCCGTCGACCCCGAGTGTGTGGCCGCGGCCGAGCACGCGGCACGGGCATGTGAGGCGCTCGGCCATCACGTCGAACACCTCGACCGTTGGCCCGCACTCGGCCCCGCGTTGGCCGGGGCCTACCTGATCATGACGGCCAACCTGGTGGCGACGGTCGACGAACGCCTCTCGACGTTGGGACGCTCGCTGCGCGACGACGACCTCGAGCCGGGAACCCTTGGGGCGTATGAGACCGGCAAGGCCGTGACCGGTGCGCAGTACGCGCTCGCCGTGCGCGGCCTTCACGCCGCCAGCCGCACGATGGCCGAGTTCCATGCCATCTACGACCTGGTGTGCTCGCCGACCCTGGGCACCCCGCCGGTACCGATCGGCTGGCTCGACCCCAACGGCGACACCGCGCTCTATCGTCAGCGCATCGGCCGCTTCGTGGGCTTCACCCAACTGTTCAACGTCACCGGACAACCGGCGATCTCGCTGCCACTGTGGTGGACGACGGGGAGCTCGGGGGACGCTCCGGCAGGGCTGCCGGTCGGTGTGCAGCTCGGCGCCCGTTTCGGCGACGAGGCCACGCTCATTCGCGTGGCGACCCAACTGGAGCAGGCGCATCCGTGGTTCGATCGGACGGCTCCTCCGGTGGCCTGACCGGCGTGGCGTTGCCTGCTCGTAACCTTCGTTCACGGACCTGGGCGGCCCGTCTGATCAGCAAGGGCCACATGCCGGCCAGCATGGCGGTGAACACGAACCATTGCAGCGCATAGCTGAGATGCGGGCCCAGGCTGATGTCGGGCGGCTCCTGGGGGAACGGTTGCCCGTCGGCCGCTGCGGGGGCCAGGCCGGTCAGCTGCACGACGAGCGGCGCGACATCCGGCGACGCCGTGAAGTGGTTGGCCGCGATCTTGGTGACCACCGCCGGGGGGCCGACGTCGAGGGTCACCGACCCGCGCTCGAACGTGTCGAGGAATCCCGTGACCGTGACCGTACCGGTGGGTGCGGCCGGAATCGCAGGCAGGGTGGCCACCACGTTCGACAGGGGTACCCAGCCCCGGTCGATGACGACCGTGGCGAAGGTGCCAGGACCATCGTCGGTGGCATCGGTGGCGTCGCGTGCGATCGCGAGAGGCGTGAGGACCTCGTAGCCCGACTGGCCCTTGAACCCCCGGTTGGCGACGAGCACCGTGCTCTCGTCGTCGAAGACCCCGGTGACCGTGACGGGGCGATAGCGCTCAGCTGTCGTGAGCTCGAGAGCGTCGAGCGCCGTGGGCGGGTTCGTGAGCTGGGCACCGACCTCGGCCCGGAACTGCTTCTTCTCGTCGAGCCGACCGAGCTGCCAGAACCCGAGCCAGATCATCGACACGCACAGTGCCGCGACGATGACGTGACCCACGATCCACCGGGGCGAGACGAGGAACCGATAGCGGGAAGGGGTGACCTCGTTCACGGGATTCGACCGTAGTCAGCGGTACCATGCACGGGTGAATCCACCCTTCATCTACACCATGCACCGTGTGTCGCGCTTCTACCCGCCCGACCGCGAGGTGCTGTCGAACATCTCGCTGTCGTACTTCTACGGCGCCAAGATCGGCGTGCTCGGCCTGAACGGTGCCGGGAAGTCGAGCCTGCTGCGGATCATGGCCGGCATCGACACCGGCTTCGAGGGCGAGGCCCGCCTCGGGGCCGGGTTCTCGGTCGGTTTCCTCCCGCAGGAGCCGCAACTCGATCCCACGCTCGACGTGTACGGGAACGTCGCCCAGGGCATGGCCCCGGTGAAGGCACTCCTCGATCGCTTCGACGAGGTCTGCAACGCCATGGGCGAGCCCGACGCCGACTTCGACAAGCTCATCTCCGAGCAGGCCGACCTCCAGGACAAGATCGATGCCTGCGACGGCTGGGATCTCGATCGCACCCTCGAGATCGCCATGGATGCCCTGCGGGTCCCCGAGGGGGACGCGAAGGTCGAGACCCTCTCGGGAGGTGAGCGCCGCCGGGTGGCCTTGTGCCAGCTGCTGTTGCAGAAGCCCGACCTGCTCCTCCTCGACGAGCCCACCAACCATCTCGACGCCGAGTCGGTGGCCTGGCTCGAACGGACCCTGCGCGACTACCCCGGGACCGTCGTTGCCATCACCCACGATCGGTACTTCCTCGACAACGTGGCCGGCTGGATCCTCGAGCTCGACCGGGGCAAGGGCATCCCGTGGGAGGGCAACTACAGCTCGTGGCTGGAGCAGAAGCAGGCCCGCCTGGCGCTGGAGGAGAAGCAGGAATCGGCCCGCCAACGCACCCTCCAACGGGAGCTGGAGTGGATCCGACTCTCTCCGCGGGCCCGTCAATCGAAGGGCCAGGCCCGCATCACGGCCTACGAGAGCCTGGCCGCCGAGGCCGAGGCGGCGTCGGCCGGTCGAGGGGCGGGGAACCTCGAGTTGTCGATCCCGCCGGGCCCGCGCCTGGGCGATCTCGTCATCGAGGCCGACCACCTCTCCAAGGGCTACGGCGACAAGCTCCTCATCGACGACTTCTCGTTCTCGCTCCCCCGGGGCGGGATCGTGGGAGTCATCGGTCCCAACGGAGCCGGCAAGTCGACGCTGCTCAAGCTGATCTGCGGTACCGAGACCCCCGATTCGGGCAGCTTCAGCGTCGGGTCGACGGTGCAGCTGGCGTACGCCGAGCAGATGCGCGACACCCTGGTGGCCGAGAACACCGTCTACCAGGAGATCACCGGGGGCAACGACATCATCGTGATCGGCAACCGTGAGCTGAACGGCCGGGCCTACGTGGCCGGCTTCAACTTCAAGGGCTCCGACCAGCAAAAGACCGTGGGCACGCTCTCGGGCGGCGAGCGCAACCGGGTGTTGTTGGCCAAGGTGCTCAAGGCGGGCGGCAACGTGTTGCTGCTCGACGAGCCGACCAACGACCTCGACGTCGACACCTTGCGCGCGTTGGAGGAGGGGCTGCTGAGCTTCCCCGGTTGCGCGGTCGTGGTGAGCCACGACCGGTGGTTCCTCGACCGCATCGCCACCCACGTGATGGCGTTCGAGGACGACTCGCAGGTGGTGTGGTTCGAGGGGAACTTCTCCGACTACGAAGCCGATCGGCGCAAGCGCCTCGGTGCCGAGGCCGACCGTCCCCACCGCGTGCGCTACAAGCCGCTCACGCGTTCGTAACAACCCCCGAAATGTGCGCGGAAATGCGCACCCGGTGCGCATTTCCGCGCACATTTGGAAGGGGGAGCGGGGCTCAGCTGGCGAGGAGCGACGCGGCGGCGTCGCGTCCCTGGCGGATGCACGCCGGGATGCCAAGGCCGCGATACGACGCCCCGGCCACACGAACGTGCCGGGCCTCGTCCATGAGCGTTCGCTCGATCGTGTCGACGAGGCGGAGATGTCCGGGGCGGTACTGCGGGAACGCCCGGGGCCAGCGGAGCACCCGCGTGGCGAGGGGCTCGGCGACGATCCCCATGAGGGAGCGGAGCTCGGAACCAACGATGGCGAGGAGGCGCTCGTCATCGAGCTTCGTGGCGAGGTCGTCGCCGTCGCGTCCCACCGAGATGCGGAAGGTGGCCCGTCCGTCACGGGCGATCGTGGGCCACTTGGACGAGGCCCACGACACGGCGCTGATGCGGCGACCCTCAGGTGACGGCACGAGGAGGCCGCTACCGTCGAGGTGCATCGGAACGGCGTCGGCGTCGTAGTCGGCCAGGACCACGGCGACCGACGCGGCGTCGATCGTGGCGAGCAGATCGGCGGCTCGAGGCGCGCTCGTTCGCACCAGCGCCGCCGCGGCGTGGGCGGGAAGTGCCACGACCACCCCGTCAGCCGAAGACGCCACCTCGGACAGCGTTGCCACCGGTGTGTTGGCGACCAGCTCGACGCCCATCGACTCGAGCCGCTCGACGAGCGCCTCCACCAGCCGCCCCATGCCCCCCCGAAAGGAATGGAAGACGGGACGGCTCGGATCGGGTGGGTTGGTTGCCAGATGAGAGCGCAAGCCCACCAGCACGCTCCGATGGCCGGTGAGGCCGTCGACGAGCTGGGGCACTGCAGCCGCGAGCGACAGGGTGTCGGTGTGCCCGGCGTTGATGCCGCCGAGCAGCGGATCGACGAGGTAGCCGTTGACCGCTCGGCCGAAGCGGTGGCGGATGAGCTCGCCGACGGCGATGTCGTCGGCATTGCGGCGCGGGTAGCGGGGACGCACCAGGTCGAGACCGGCCCTCGCCAGCGCGAGAGGACCGAGGATCCCCGACCGGGCCACCGCCGGGATCGACGTCGGCACGCCGAGCACGAGACCCTGCGGCAGCCGGCGGGCTCGGCCCCGAGCCCAGATCCATGCTGCGTTGGCGGCGGGGCTCACGAGCTCGTCGGTCAGCCCGAGCTCGGTGACGAGATCGAGCGCCCAGGGCACCCGGGCCAGGAACATGTCGGCCGCGGCGTCGACGGGCCGGCCCTCGAACTCCGGCGTCCAGATGTTGCCTCCGAAACGACCGCCGGCCTCGAGCACGGTGACCCGGGCGCCTCGCGTCGCTGCCTCGAAGGCCGCGGCGAGTCCGGTGATGCCACCTCCGACGACGACGACGGTCCGAGGATCGGAGATGCTCACCGCAGTGCGACCGACGCGACCGACGCGACCAGGCCGGCCAGGCCGGCCATGACCGCCGGATCGTCGTCGAGCGACGGCGTCCGGGCAAAGGCGAGACCGACACCCCGGGCGATGCCGGCGGCCTCGATGTCGAGGTCGTAGAGCACCTCGAGATGGTCGGCGACGAAGCCGCAGGCGCACACCAGCACGCCCGACACGGTGAACGACGCCGCATCCTCGCGGAGGGCCTCGAGGATGTCGGGTCCCAGCCAGGGATCGGGGGTACGTCCGGCGCTCTGCCAGGCGGTGCGCCAGTCGCGGCCCTCCACCAGGTTGCACCGCTCGGCCACCGCGACAGCCGTCGCCCGGAGCTGATCGGGATACGGATCACCCGACTCGAGGATCCGCGCGGGAAGCGAATGGGCGGTGAAGATCACCCGGCTCGGCACCGGCAGAGCCACGAGCGACGCCTGGACAGCCGACGCGAGGAACTCGACGTACGACTCCAGAAGGTGCCACGACTCGATGGGCACATAGGCGATGCCGGCAGCAGCGGCCGCGTCGCTGGCTCGGCGGTGGTACTCGCCCACGCTCATGGTCGAGAAATGCGGTGCGAGGACGAGTCCGACGACGAGATCGGCGCCTGCGCCGGCCAGCTTGCGCATGCCGTCCTCGATGGTCGGCTCGGTCATCTTCTGCCCGAGCGCCACCGGCCAGCCCGGCAGGGAGCGGCTCAGGGCCGAGACCTGAGCCTGGGTCCGCTCGTGCAACGGGGACAAGCCCCCGATGGCCTCGTAGCGGGCCACGAGATCGGCGAGCTGCTCAGCCGTGGGGGGCCGACCACGACGGATCCGGGTGTAGAAGGGCTCGATCTCGGACGGCGTTGCCGGCGTGCCGTGGGCCATCACGAGCAGCCCGGGTCGTCCGGCGGGCGCGGGCGGGACCGGTTCCGCGCTCACGATCGGGCCGGGCCCTGATACCCGTGCACCAGCTCGACGAGCCGCTCGAGGATGGTGGGGTCGGTCTCGGGGAGCACGCCGTGGCCCAGGTTGAAGATGTGGCCGGGCCTCCCACCGTTGCGATCGAGCACCCGGAGCGCCGCTTGTTCGACCACGTCCCACGACGCCAGGCAGATCGCCGGATCGAGGTTCCCCTGGACTGCGATGCTCGGTCCGACCCGTTCGCGCCCGGCGTCGAGCGGGACGCGCCAGTCGACCCCGACGACATCGGCACCCGCATCGGCCATCAAGCCGAGGAGCTCACCGGTGTTGACGCCGAAGTGGATGCGCGGCACGCCGAGATCGGCGATCCCCTCGAACACCTTGCGCGAGGCCGGCATCACGAAGTGCTCGTAGTCGTGGGGATCGAGAGCACCGGCCCAGCTGTCGAACAGTTGCACGGCCTGCGCCCCGGCTGCGACCTGCGACCGCAGCGACGCCACGGCCAGATCAGCCAACCGGTCCAGCAACTCGAACCAGAGCGCGGGGTCCTCGTGCATGAGCGCCTTGGTGTGCTGATAGGTGCGTGACGGGCTCCCCTCGACCAGGTACGAGGCCACGGTGAACGGCGCTCCCGCGAAGCCGATGAGGGGAATGGCCAACTCGCCGGTGAGGATCCGCACCGTCTCCAGCACGTACGGCGTGTCGAGCTCGGGCTCGAGTGGACGCAGGCGGGCCAGGTCGGCCCGGCTGCGGAAGGGCTCGGAGATCACGGGTCCGACGCCGGGCTTGACGTCGACACCGAACCCGATCGCCGCGACGGGAACCACGATGTCGGAGTACAGGATCGCGGCGTCGACGCCGTAGCGGCGCACTGGCTGCAGCGTGATCTCGGCCGCGAGCTCGGGCTGGGCGATGGCGTCGAGAATGGTGCCGACGCCGCGGATCGCCCGGTACTCGGGCAGCGACCGTCCAGCCTGACGCATGAACCAGACAGGTACGTGCGACACCGGTTCGAGGCGGCACGCAGCGAGGAACGGGGAAGTTTTCACGATGCCGAATCTACCGACCGCGCGACGGCCGCCTGGCGATCTTCAGCGCTTTCGGCAGATCGTCAGCCCGTCCGAGACGGCCAGCATGACGCGATCGACCCGTTCGTCGGACGCGACCATGTCGTTGAAGGCCCTGATGGCCACGGTGTCGTCGTCGTTGGCGCCAGGGTCGACAACGCGGCCGCTCCACAGCACGTTGTCGACGAGCAGCAATCCGCCAGGACGGAGTCGGGGCAGGATCTCGTCGTAGTACGCGCGGTAGTTGGTCTTGTCGGCGTCGATGAACGCCAGGTCGAGCACGGGATCGAGCGGCAACGCCCTCAGGGTCTCGGCTGCCGGTGCCAGACGGAGCTCGATCTTGTGGTCGACGCCGGCATCGGCCCAGGCTCGTCGAGCGACGGTGGTCCACTCGTCGCTCACGTCGCAGCAGAGGAGGTGTCCGTCGTCGGGGAGTCCCATGGCGATGGCCAAGGCCGAGTACCCCGTGAAGGTACCCACCTCGACGGCCCGGCGAGCGCCGATCAGCCTCGTCAGCAAGGTCATCAGCGCCCCCTGCTCGGGCGCGATCTGCATCCCGGCGATCCGGCCGAGCCGGGCCGTCTCCTCGATGAGCGCCTGCTGGACGGCATCGGGCGGCGTACCGTGCTCGAGCAGGTAGCGATGGACGGGCTCGTCGAGGAAGAACGACTTGGGGCTCATGGAGTGGAGGGTAGCCCCGCCCCCGCCCGTCCCCCGCCGTCCCGAGCCTCGCTGCCGACCACCTGTGAGAACACCGGGTCCAGACCCCGACAACTCACAGGTGCTCGGCGGGGGTGGATACCCTCGGGGCATGCTCTCTGCCGTCGACCTCGTGAAGTACCAGGGCGCACAGGTGATCCTCGATCAGGTGTCGTTGCGGATCGTCGACCATTCCCGGGTGGGCGTGGTCGGGCCCAACGGCATCGGCAAGTCGACGTTGCTGCGCATCCTCGGCGGGATCGACGAGCCTGACTCGGGGCGGGTCGACCGGACACCGAGCTCGACGACCGTGGGGTTCCTGCCGCAGGAGCCCGACGCCGAGGCGGGCGAGACCCTGCGCCGATATCTCGCGCGGCGCACCGGGGTCGCCCGAGCCGAGGCCGATCTCGACCGGTGGACCGAAGCGCTCGCCCACGATCCGAAGGCCATCGACCCCTACACCGAAGCGCTCGATCGCTTCTGCGCATTGGGGGGCGACGATTTCGACGCGCGGGTCGGGGCAGTGTGCGCCGATGTCGGGCTGCCCGCCGACAGGCTCGACGTTCACCTGCACGCGCTCTCGGGTGGCCAGGCCGCCCGGGCCGGCCTGGCCGCGATCTTGTTGAGCCGCTTCGACGTGATCCTGCTCGACGAGCCGACGAACAACCTCGACTTCGCAGGGCTCGATCGGCTCGAGGGCTTCCTCACCGAGCGCGACGGCGGGCTGGTGGTGGTCTCGCACGATCGGGCCTTCCTCGACCGGATCGCCAACCGGATCTTGGAGATCGACGAGCACAGTCACCGTGGCACGGAGCTCGCTGGCGGCTGGAGCGACTACGTGGAGGCACGCGACCTCGCCCGGGGCCATCGGAGCCTGGCCCACGAGCGCTCTTCGAGCGAGAAGTCACGGCTGGAGAGCAGGGTTCGCGAGCAGCGCGACTGGGCGGCGCACGGCGCGGCCAAGGCCAAGAAGAAGCCCAAGGACAACGACCGGGCCGCCCGAGGCACCAAGATCGACCGGACCGAGAAGCAAGCGGCCAAGGTACGCATCAGCGAGAAGGCCCTCGAGCGCCTCGTCGTCGTCGACAAGCCGTGGGAAGGCTGGGAGCTGCGCCTCGACTTCGCAGCCGGGGCTCGCAGCGGCGACGTCGTGGCCCGCTTGGAGAGCGCGGTCATCGAACGGGGATCGTTCGTGCTGGGCCCCGTCGATCTCGAGATCGGCTGGGGCGAGCGCGTCGCCGTCGTGGGCCCCAACGGGTGCGGGAAGTCCACGCTCATCGGAGCGCTTCTCGGACGGGTGCCATTGCGCTCGGGCCGGCGGTGGTTGGGTCCCGGGGTCGTCATCGGCGAGCTCGACCAGGTCCGCGCCCTGGCCGGAGGCGACGAGCGCAGCCGTACCAGTGACTCGGCCGGGGGGTGGGGGCCCCCGAAGGCACCTGGCGGGATGGCCGGAGGCCAGGGGCCCGGTAGAGAAGTAACAGTTCTCAGGCAGTTCCTCGACACCACCGGCCTGAGCATCTCCGAAGGGCGTTCACTCCTCGCGAAGTTCGGCATCGGCGCCGAGCACGTGGAACGTCTCCCCGGTCAGCTCTCACCCGGTGAGCGAACCAGGGTCTTGCTCGCCGCGGTCGTGGCCCGGGGTGTGAACTGTCTCGTGCTCGACGAGCCGACGAACCATCTCGACGTACCGGCCATCGAGCAGCTCGAACAGGCCCTGGCGACGTTCGAAGGGACGCTGGTGCTGGTGACGCACGATCGGGCGTTCCTCGAGCGGGTCTCGACCACCCGGAGCATCGACCTCGGCAGGCTTCACACGTCGACGTAGCGCCATCCGGCGTCGGTGCGGATCGCTGGTGGTCCGACGGTGACCCTTTGGGTGCCGAGGTGCTCGCTCAGGACGTTGACAGCCCTGGTCCCCCGATAGCGCTCGGTGAGATCGACGAGCAACCGGACGAATGCCGGGCCGTGCACCGCCAGGTCGGTGCGCTGATCGAGGGCCCAATGGGCGGCCTCGTGCAGCACGACGTGCTGGGTGCGGTAGGACCGGGGGAGGGTGATCGACGGGCGTCCCGTCCCGTGCGGGGGCGCCAACTCGAGTCGGTAGAAGGCTCGACGGGCGCCGTGCCCGGGCCGGAAGTCGGGGAGCGCGAGCTCGTCGAGCCCGGGGAACCGATCCGCCCACCAGGGATCGCCCACCACAGCGCTCAGATAGGTCCGGCAGTCGCCGAGCTGGGGGAGCAGCGCCCCCCGCAGCCCGTGCTCGGCCCGGTAGACGCGCATCCGCTGGCTGTCGCGGGGGTGCCGACTGGGAGCCGGGACCAGCTCCGGCGCCGGTGCTGGGGCCAGTGCCGGCCCGAGCCCGGGGGGCGCAGGGGGCGCGGAGGGCGCGAAGGAGAACGACAGCTGCACGACCCACGAAGCTACCCGACGGAGCGGACCGTCCAACGGCAATGCGACTCGAGGGCGCCCGCCAGCCATGATCTCCGCGGCATGGGATGGACGGGGACGCACTCGATCGAGGTGGCTGCGCCACCGAGCGTGCTCTGGCGCCGCTGCGTCGAGGTGGGAGCGTGGCCGTCGTGGCACGACGGCGTCGAGCGGGCGCATCTCGACGGCCCGTTCCGGGTGGGCGCCCGTGGGCTGCTCACCATGAGGAGCGGCCCCAAGACCCCGTTCGTCGTCACTGCGATCGACGAGGGCACCGCGTTCGAGACGGTCACGCAGCTGCCCGGCGCTGCCGTCCGCACGAAGATCCTGATCGAGGCCCGTCGCGGCGGCACCTCGGCGGTCTCGGCCGAGGCCACCCTCAGGGGACCGCTCGCGTTCGCGTACCGTCGCTTCCTGACCCCGGGCCTCGCGGCTGGCGTCGCGCTGGGCCTCGCTCGGCTCGCGGCCTCCACCGCGTCCCCCGACGACCCGACGGATGCGTGAGCAGCAACCGGCCCGCCGACCACGGCGCGTAGGGCGCTTCGACCAAGGCTGCGAGACCCAGCAACGGGACGTCGTAGTTGACTCGCCATCCGGCGAAGTCGCGCCAGGCCCGCTCACGATCGGGGCGCATCGGGATGCCGACCGCGGCCAGACGCTCGTAGGCCTCGTTGAACTCCTCCTGGGTCACCGAGATCGGATCGCTGGGGCGAGGATCGGGGTCGAAGACGATGTCGAGCGACTCGGCGATGGAACGCAGCGCCATGAAACCGGATCGGATGCACAACGACGCCTCGGGAGGCTCGTCGACGTCGATGGCCGCGACCACGAGCGCGGCCCCGTCGAGGCAGGCGCCGGCGGCGGTGACCCACGAGCGACCCGGCTTGGGCGATCGGAAGAAGCACAGCGCCGAGGTCGACGTGTGGGTCTCCTCCAGTTCGGCGAACCAGAGCTCCCACGGTGACCAGATGTCGTGGATCCGCTCGAACGAGCCGATGAGCCAGTAGCGCTCCACCATGGTGACGCCCCACGGCGGCGACCCGGCTCTGACCTCCATCAGCGCGACCTGGGCTTCACGACGACTGAACGCGGAGTACATCGTGGGCAGGTACGAGATGAGCAAGGCCACCAGGATCAGGCCGATGGTCGCCTCGCTGAAGGCCAGGAGCGTCGTCGGCAGATCATCGACCGTCGCGAAGCCCAGCGTGAGAAGTGATGAGCCGCTGGTGGTGAACGCATCTCGGATCGGCGTCACGCCCAGGGCCCAGAACATGCCGGTGCACGAGAGCAGCACCGTGATGAGCCAGACGACCGGCAGCGCCAACAGGCTGATCGGCGCCAGGTGGGCCAGCACATGATCGCGTTGCTCGTACGACGCGATCTGTCGCGTGCGCAGCTTGAAGAGCCACTGGATGCTCCGGAACACCGCTCGGGTCAAGACGCTCGAGGCGGCTCGGGGCACGACGACGGTGCGGACCGCCGAGAGCATCGTTCGCACCAGCGCCACCGCTCCCAGCAAGAACACGACGATCTCGACCACCTGCCGCATTGCTCCTCCTCCTCGTCGCGTGACGTTACCGGGCCGGTGAGGATCCTCCACGGGGCTCTCGGGTCCCGAAGCGGTTGCCCGGCCTCGATCACAGGGGGTCGTCGATGGGCACCGGGGCCCGGGGGATGGCAGAGTCGGGTTCCGTACCGAGGGGGACCAATGAGCATCGACTTCAGCGTCGATCCGGAATTCGCCGAGCATCTCGCCTGGATGCGCCGCTTCGTCGACGACGAGATCGAGCCGCTCCATCTGTTCTACGACGAGATGACCGACGCCAGCTGGAAGCGGGCCACCGCCCCGCTCAAGCAGCAGGTGAAGGACCGGGGTCTGTGGGCCTGCCATCTCGACCCCGAGCTCGGCGGCCAGGGCTACGGGCAGGTGAAGCTGGCGTTGATGCACGAGATCCTGGGGCGGGTCACCCGGGCACCGGAGATCTTCGGCAACCAAGCCCCCGACTCGGGCAACGGCGAGCTCATCGCCATCGGCGCCACCGACGAGCAGAAGGATCGGTGGCTGTGGCCGCTGCTGCGAGGCGACATCACGTCGTCGTTCTCGCTGACCGAGCCCCACTTCTCGGGCAGCGATCCGACGATGATCAACACCCGGGCCGTGCGCGACGGCGACGAGTACGTCATCAACGGCCACAAGTGGTTCGCGTCGAACGCCGCCAAGGCCGACTTCGTGCTCGTGATGGCCGTCACCAACCCCGACAACCCCCCGCACAAGGCCGCCTCGTTCTTCGTCGTGCCCCGTGACACGCCCGGCATGCGGATCCACCGCAACGTCTTCACCATGCACCACCCGTACCCCGGCCACTTCCGCTCGGGTGGTCACGCCGAGATCTTCTTCGAGGACTGCCGGATCCCCGCCGACCATCGCATCGGTGCCGAGGGCGACGGGTTCCTCCTGGCCCAGAAGCGCCTCTCGGGCGGACGGATCCACCACGCCATGCGCTGGGTCGGCCAGTGCCAGAAGGCCTTCGACCTCATGTGCGAGCGAGCCGTCAGCCGCCAGACCAAGGGCCAGCTGCTCATCGAGAAGCAGATGATCCAGGAGCTGATCGCCGACTCGTCAGCCGAGATCCGGGCGCTGCGCCTCATGGCGTTGCACTCGGCCTGGGTGTGGGACACCGAAGGTGGATCGTTGGCCCGCATCGAGATCGCCGAGCTGAAGTACTGGGGCGCGCAGGTGCTCGGCAACGTGATCGACCGGGCGATCCAGGTGCACGGAGCGCTGGGGTGGACGACCGACCTGCCGCTCGCCGAGATGTACGTGATGGCCCGCCAGATGCGCATCGCCGACGGCGCCGACGAGGTGCACAAGTCGTTCGTCGCGACCAAGCGGGCCAAGGCCTACACGCCGGTCGAGGGCTGGCCGAGCCAACACGTCCCCACCCGCAAGGCGGAACTGCGTGAGCGCTTCGCCGAGTTCATCGACCACGAGATGGCCAACCACTAGAGCTCGATGAGTTCGACCCGTCGGCCTCTGCTCGCCTGACGACGGTGGCGTCAGGCGGGAATCTTGTCGAGACAGCCACTCGCCCAGTTGGCGGTGCAGTCGTGCGTGGTGGCCACGACCGTGATCGTGCCGGCGGGCCAGTCGATCGTGGCCGCGGTGAAAACGTGCTGGGGATCGAGTCCCTCGATGGGGATCTCGACGGGGCGCTGACCGGTCACGTTGAGCACCACCGTCCCGTTGGCACCGGATTGGCCGCCGCCCCAATGCTCGACCATGACGGTGTAGCGGCCAACTTCTGGTTGTGGATACACGATGTTCTCGGGGCCGAGCGTGTCGACGTCGTCCACATCCTTGACCGGATCGTCGGACGGGTCACCAGCCCGGCCCCAATCGAGGGGAACTCCAATGCAGCTCGTCCAGGTGCAGTCGTTGGTGCCATCGTTGATGGTCCCGCCCTCGCGGATCAGGTGCAGCTCGAAGTCGTCGCCTCGGTCGTCCCACGACAGGGTGAGTCGGATGTCGCTCGCCGCACAACCCGTGGTCCGGGGCCTGAGAACCACGCCAGCGGCCCCCTGGTCGTTCTCCCACACCAGCTTCAACACGTGCTCGCCGCACACGAGCGGAACGGTTGCCGAGTACTTGCCGGTCTGGGTGTCTGTCTCGATGGGGCCACCGAAGGCCTGACCATCGGGGCTCTCCACGTAGAACCTTCCGTTGCCTTTCGCGAGGCTGACAGTTCCCTGGAACTGGTACGACGACGACTTGCCGAAGTCCGGTCGAAAATCGGTGAAGTCATCGGTCGTCGGGCAACCTTCGCACGTGACCAGACCCGGGGTGTCGGCGTCGGGCAACGGGTCGACGGGCGCGTCGTCAGCCGGATCGGGGACCTCAGCGGACCTCGCTGTCGGCTCGTCGGTTGCCGGGGTCGCTGAGTCGTCGTCATCCGACGAGCACGACGCGGCCAGCAGCCCGACCGTCGCGAGCAACGCGACGGCGCCTGCACGGATCGATCGTCGACCGGGATGGGGAGTCCTTCGATCCAGCAAGCTCATCGTCGGAATCTACCTCGGCCCCCGCACACGGCGCATCAGCCCGGCGTGTCACCGGGTCGGGGACGCAGTGATCCCAGCGGTACCATGCCCTTCATGACACAGGGTGATCTGCTGGTGCGGGGCGGGACGGTCGTCGACGGCACGGGCAGCCGAGCCCTGCCGGCCGATGTGCGGGTCCGGGATGGCCGCATCGTGGAGGTCGGGCCCGGCCTGGCCCCCGACGGTGAAGCCGAGATCGACGCCTCCGGTGCGGTGGTGGCGCCGGGGTTCATCGACACCCACGCACACATGGACCCGCAGGTGTTCTGGGACCGGGCGCTCGACCCCGAACCCCAGCACGGTGTCACCACGACGCTCGTCGGCAACTGCAGCCTGTCGCTGTACCCGGCGGCCGACGCCGACGCCCGGGCCCAGATCGCCGATCTCTTCTCCTACATCGAGGACGTGCCCCGCCATCTCTTCGACGACAGCGTGCCGTGGACCTGGACCGACTATGCCGGCTACCGCGACGCCGTCAACGCCGGAGGCACCGGAGTCAACGTCGCGGCTCTCGTCGGCCACAGCCCGATCCGTCTGGCCGTGCTGGGCGACGACGCGTGGGACGCCGATCGCGCCGTGAGCACCCACGAGCTCGCCGCCATGACCCGGGTGCTCGCCGAGGCCATGGCTGCCGGTGCGTGGGGCCTGTCGACGTCGTTCCTCGACGTCGACGCGCACGGTCGACCGGTCCCGTCGCGCAACGCCGGCGAAGCCGAGTTCGCTGCGCTGCTCGACGTCGTCGGCGCCGCCCCGCGGGGCCTGCTCGAGTTCGTGCCTGCGTTGCTCGGCCCCACGCCTGAGCTCGAGATGGAGATGCTGGCCCGGTTGTGCGCCTCGCGGGGCGTCCCGCTCACCTGGACCGGGTTCACCCACACCGAGACCATGCCGGCCCGCACCGAGTTCTGGCTCGAGCTGACCCGGCGGTTGCGTTCGGAGGGAGCCCAGATCTGGCCCCAGCTCTCGCCTCGCACGGTCGACTTCCGGCTCAACTGGGACTCGTCGATGATGTTCATGTCGATGCCCCAGGGGTGGCATCGCGTCGTCGCGGCCCGCGGCGCAGACAAGGCGGCGCTGTTGAGCGACCCGGTCTGGCGCGACACGGCCCGGGCCGAGTGGGATGCCACCGAGCGGGCCATGTTCCCGCACCGGCGCATCGGGCTGGTCCGCTTCGTCGAGGTGAAGGGTGTCGGACAGGAACGGTGGCTCGGCTCGTCGCTCGCCGACCTCGTGGCCGAGCGGGGCGGGCACCCGTCCGACGTGTTCGCCGACTTCGTGCTGGCCAACGACTGCTCGCCCGGAATCGTGGCTGTGGGCGTGTCGAACTCCGACGTCGACGGTGTCGCCGGCGTGCTCGCCGATCCCAACGTGTTGTGGAGCTCGTCCGATGCCGGGGCGCACGTGCAGATGCTGTGTGCCTCGGGCGATCCGACGCTGTTCCTCACCCGTCACGTCCGTGACCGCAGCGACTTCACGCTCGAGCATGCCATCCACCAGCTCACCGGGCGCCAGCGCGAGGCGTTCGGCTTCGACGGCCGGGGCCGGGTGGCCCCGGGCGATCATGGCGATCTCGTGGTCTTCGCCCTCGACGAGCTCCACTACGACGACGACGAGTTCGTCCACGATCTGCCCGGAGGCGGCGCACGGTTGCGGCGTCCCGAGGGAGGCTTCCGGGCCACCATCGTGAGCGGCGTTCCCGTGCAGGAACAGGGAAAGCTCACCGGTGCCCTGCCTGGACGGGTGATCGCATCCAACGCCTGAGCGACCGCAGGGCACGGCGGGGCACGCCCCGCGTTCTTTGTGGTCAGCACCGCGCCTGGCGTGGGCTGGGACACAAAGAACGGGTGGGGTGGGAACGCCCTAGGGTTCGAGCACGACCTTGATGGCGCCCGACGCCCGGTCGGCCGCGACGCGGAAGGCCTCGCCCGCGGCCTCGAGCGGGAATCGGTGGGTGATGATCGACGAGGCGATCTCGGGGCGCGACGCCAGGATCTGCGCAGCCACGTCGACATCGCGCGACGGACCCGAGCGGCAGTACATCGAGGCCGGGATGAGCGTGATCTCGTTCATGCTCACGTCCATGCCCGGGATCTCGAGGCCCTCCCAGTAGCTGGCGACCATCACGATCCGTCCACCCGACGCGCACAGGGCCACGGCCTGCGCCATGGCGGCGCTGGTGCCGGCGGCTTCGAAGACCACGTCGTAGCGGCGCCCGAGGCCGGCGCTGGCGTCTCCAGGAACACCTGCTGTTGCGCCCTCGGGAACCGATCCGGCGCCGAGCCGAGCCCCGGCCTCGCGCTGGCGGTCGTGGCGGGCGACGAGATCGACCGTGGCCCCGGCCGCCTGCGCGGCCACGACCGAGCACTGGCCGATCGTCCCGCCACCGATCACGGCCACCCGCTCGCCCGCACGGATCGCGCCGCGACGAACACCGTGGACCGCGACGGCGACGGGCTCGACGAGACAGGCGTCGCTCGGCGTGAGACCGGCGGGGAGCCTGACGATGGCCGACTCGGGAACGAGGCAGCTCTCGGCCATCCCCCCGTCGGAGCCGAGGCCGATGACGTGCATCGGCCCGCGGACACAGCGGTGGTAGATGCCGTCGAGGCACGCCGGGCACTCCCAGCACGGATCGAGCGGCTCGACGGCCACGGGGGTGCCGTCGGCGAGCGTGCCGGCGAACTCGTGGCCGAGCGTGGCCGCCAAGGGCCACATGGACATCAGGTGGAGATCGGAGCCGCAGATCCCGGCCGATGCCACCTTCACGAGCACCCCGTCGCCGCTCGGTCGGGGCACGTCGACGACCGCCGCCGCTCGATCGACGCAGCGGACGGCCCGCATCGTCGACGTTCCCTGTGCGCCGTCGCCGCTCACGCTCCCTGGTGTCAAGACAGCCCCAGGCGAGCGTTGTCCCACGTGAGGATTCGAGCCTCGGGAGCGATGCGCATGAGCCCACGCGACACGGCGTAGTGCTTGCGGGTGGCGTCGGGCATGGCCTTGGACGCTGTGCGGTACGCGGCGTACTTCGCGTCCATCTGGCGGTCAACCTCGGGCCACGCCTCGGCGTCGACGATCTCGGCTCGGCCGGTGAGGTGCACGGCCTTCAGCTCCGCCCAGCGCTCGCCCGATTCGACGAGGAACGAGACCTTGCCGTTGTTGCGCACCCGGGCGAACTTCCTCGACGTGCCCGGACCGGCAACGAAGACGTGACGGTCGATGACGGCGTACCAGACGGGGAGCGCGATCGGGAAGCCGTCGCGCTTCATCGACGTGAGGATTCCCGTGTGCCCCGCCTCGAGAAACGCCCAGGCCTCGTCCTCGCTCAACCGCACACCCATGGCTCTCCTCGGAGTCGTCCAACCGTGCCGCTAGCCTGCCCTCCTCGCGATCGCCCGGCAAGGCAGGCGGTGGCCGGGGGAGAGGGCCTCCAGATGGCGCAGCGCTTCGCCGGATTGACGACAGGGGCGGCCCGATTCGCAGCCGACCTTCCGATCGACGCCCTGCATCTGGTGTTCGTCCGCTCGACCGTGCCCCACGGCCGCATCGTCTCCATCGACGTGTCGGCGGCCGAGGAGATACCCGGGGTCGTCGCCGTGTTCACGGCCGGTTCACTGCCGACGGTGCCCGTCTGGGAGATCATGTCGATCCCCGAGACCTTCGCCCAGCCCGCCCTGGCCGACGGCACGGTGCGCTACGTGGGCGAGCGGGTCGTCGCCGTGGTGGCCGAGACCCTGGCCGCCGCGCTCGACGGGGCCGAGCGGGTCGTCATCGAGTACGAGACCCTGCCGGCGATCGTGGGCATCGCCGAGGCTCTCGAGCCCGGCGCCGCCCCGGTGATTCCGACCAGCGCGAGCAACGTCGTGCTGTCGTGGACGGTCGACGCGGGTACTCACCGGTGCCGCGAAGGCGAGGTCGTCGTGCGCACTTCGTTTCACCTCCCGAGGGTCGCGGTCGCGCCGATGGAAGGGCATTCCGTCGTGGCCGTGCCCGGGCCCGACGGCCGACTCACCGTGCACGTCTCGACCCAGTCGCCACAGGGCACCCGAGCCCAGATCGCCCGCTCGACGGGTCTCGCGCTCGATCGGGTTCGGGTCGTCGCACCGAACATCGGCGGAGGATTCGGAGGCAAGGCGATCGGCGGGGTCCCCGACCATGTCGTGACGGCAGCGGCGGCGCTCCGGCTCGGTCGTCCGGTGCGCTTCGTGGAGGACCGGTCGGGGAACCTCCTGTCGATGCAGGGTCGCGGAGCGCACCTCACGGTCGAGGTGCACGCCGATCACGACGGGCGACTGCTCTGGCTGGGCCTCGACGACACCGCGGACGCTGGCGCCTACCCTTCGACGGGCGCCGTCGAGCCGGGCAAGACCACGCTCATGGCGTGTGGTCCCTACCGGATCGATGCCCTGCACGTTGCGGCGCGGAGCGTCACCACGAACCTCGCCCCGACCGGCGCCTACCGCGGTCCGGGACGTGCTGAAGCGTCGGGTGCGCTCGAGCGGGCCCTCGATCTCCTGGCCCGGAAGCTCGCTCTCGATCCGGTCGAGGTGCGCAGGCGCAACCTCCTGCGCCCCGACGAGCTCCCGCGTCTCACCCCGGCGGGGGCGCATCTCGCCGATGGTGACTACCCGGGCGTGCTCGAGCAGTTGCTACACGAGGTCGGCTACTCGTCGTTGCGTGAACGCCAGGCGACAGTGCGGTCGTCGGCCACAGCGAGCGACCGCGCCCGCGACGGCGAGGCCGGCACCGGTTGGCTCGTCGGGATCGGCGTGGCCACCGTCGTCGACTCCACAGCGTGGTTCGCTCGGCGAGAGCCGGCTGCACTCACCCTCGGGGCGGACGGCTCGATCGTCCTCACCCTGGGCACGGCCGCCGCCGGACAAGAGCACGCCATCGTCTTCGCCGGGCTCGTGGCCGAGACGCTGGGTGTCGGGGTCGACGACGTGACGGTGGTGGAAGGCGACACCGACGCCGAGCCCGACGGGATGGGGAGCTCCGGGTCGCGGTCGCTCCAGCTCGCCGGCAGCGCGGCGCGCCAGGTGGCCGAGGAGGTTCTCGCACAGGCCCGCCGGCTGGCCGCCGATGTGCTCGAGGCGCCGGTCGCCGACGTCGTCGTCGTGGACGGGTGCCTCGGCGTGCGGGGAGTCCCGGCTCGCAGCCTCTCGTATGCGGAGCTGGCTGCGCTCGCAGCCAACGGGGGCACACGGGGCGGTCCCGGCGGTCCCGGGGGTCCCGGCGCCCGTGGCCGCTCTGGCGGGCCGAGTGGTTCCGGCGCCCTCGAAGCCCGCTGCGTGTTCGAGCAGGACCACGCCACGTACCCGTTCGCTGCGCAGTGCGCCGTGGTCGAGGTCGATCCCGAGACGGGAGCAGTCAGGCTGGTGCGCCTGCTCGCGATCACCGACTGCGGCACGGTCCTCGATCACCCATCGGCCGACGGGCAGGTGATCGGCGCCAGCGTTCAGGGTCTCGCCCAGGCGTTGTTCGAGGAGTTCCGCTACGACGACGGCAGCCCCCGCACACTGAGCCTGGCCGAGTACCTCGTCCCGTCTGCGGCCGAGCTCCCGTCGATCAGCGGGCTGGGCAACACGTTCGCGCCGACGGTCGCCACCACGAATCCCTTGGGCGCCAAGGGCGTTGGCGAGATCGGCACCATCGCGGCACCCATCGCGGTGCACGCCGCCGTGCTCGACGCCTTGGCGGGCCGCGGCGTCGTATCGATCGCCGTTCCGTGCAGCCCCGAACGGGTGTGGAGATCGTTGGCCGACGGCTCGTAGCCCGGGGCCTCATTTGTCAGGACGGGCCTCCAGCGATGAAGGTGGCACCCAGCCGGCCCACCATCCTGGAGATCTCATGAACCGCCTCAGCCGTCCTTCTGGTGGCCTCGAAGGCCGCTCCGTCATCGTCACCGGAGGCGGTACCGGCATCGGTAGCGCGTGCGCGGCGGCGTTGGCTGTCGACGGGGCGGCGGTCACGATTTGCGGTCGCACGGAGTCGAAGCTCGTCGAGGCGGCCGAGCGGATCCGCGCCCAGGCTTCGAACGGCGGCAGCGTGCAGCACGTCGTGGCCGACGTCACCGTCGAGGCCGAGGTGGAGGCGCTCGTCGCCCGGGCGCTCGAGCCCACGGGACGCCTCGACGGCGTCGTGGCCAACGCTGGCGGGGGAGGGGGCCTGGGTCCGCTCCACCTCCAGGACACGGCCGAGTTCATCAGGGTGCTGCACCTGAACGTGCTGGGCACGTTCTTGTGCGTGAAGCACACCGTGGCCCCCATGGTCGCCGCCGGCGGTGGGTCGTTCGTTGGCATGTCGTCGATCGCCGGCAGCGTCACCCATCCGTACTTCGGCGCCTACACAGTCGGCAAGGCCGGCATCGAGGCCATGATGCGCAACGCGGCCGACGAGTACGGCCCGGTGGCCGTGCGGTTCAACGCCATCCGGCCCGGGTTCATCTCGACCGAGATCATGGAGGGGATCCCGCGCGACTCGGCCGTCTACCAGAGCTACATCGAGAACACGCCGCTCGGTGACGTCGGAGCGCCCGAGGAGATCGGCTCGCTCGCCCGGTTCCTGATCGGACCGGAGTCGCGCTGGATCACCGGCCAGATCATCAACAGCGACGGCGGGCATGCCCTCCGGCGGGGCCCGAACTTCGGTCCGTTCATCGAGCCCGTACTCGGCGCCGACGTCATGCTCGCCCGGCGGGCACCGGGTTCGTGAAGCGACCCAGGCGCTCCTCAGGACGAGGCGGCCAGAGCCGACGCGATCATCCGATGGAAGTGGATGATCCCGGGCTCGTTGCGGCCGGCGATGGTCGTCTCGGTCATGCCCGACGCCAGGTTCCGGTGGATCAGCTCCGACTCGGGGAAGTCCTCGGCGCCGGTGACGGTGCGGGCCGCAGCGAAGCGCTGGTCGAACCGCTCCCGGTCGGCGTCGGTGCTCACCGGCTCGGAGGTGTAGAACGCGTGCTCGACGGTCGTGCGGTCGACGGCGTCGGCCAGGAAGCGCCACACCATCACGTAGCCCGTGATGTTGCTGATGATCACGTTGGGTGCCAGGAAGTACTGCAGGACCGAGTGCGCCAGCAGCTCCCACTCGTGTCGGGGACGCTCGCCCTGATCGAGGATCGCCGTCTGGGGAACGACGATCCGGTTGTGGGGACCGTACGCGTCGAAAGGTGACGCGATCCCGAGGTAGGCCGCACCGAGCGAGACCCGGTGCAGGGTCGGGACGTGGTACGACTCGAGGAACGTGTCGATGAGCAGCTTCCAGTTGCAGTTCCACGTCGAGCTGGCCTGCGCGTAGGGGATGAGCGCGTGGTAGTCGCGAACCGCCAACTCGGGGCCCAGCCCGGCCAGCCAGCCATCGGCGTCGATGGGCGCGTCGCTTCCGGGCCGCACGACGACCAGCCCGTGGGCTTCCACCGCAGCGAGCGGGCGGAGCCCGAGGCTGGCGGCATCGATGCCGGCGAAGCCGTCGCACGAGCGGGGCTGGGCGAGCAGGCGACCGTCGTCGGCGTCGTACACCCATCCGTGGAACGGGCACGAGAAGCTCTTCGAGCCCGACGTACGCCCGCGCGTGAGCTGCGTGCCCCGGTGGCGACACACGTTGAGGTGGGCGCGCACACCGCCATCGCGGGCACGAACCACGACGATGGGGACACCACCCGACTCGATCGTGATGCTGTCGCCAGGCTCGGGAATGTCGACGGAGAGGCACGCCAGCACCGGCGAGTCGCGAAAGAGCACGCGCTGCTCACGACGATGGTGCTCCTCCGACACGTACGACACGACGGGGATCCGGTGGGGCTCCTCAGCCAACGTGGTGGTCCGCGCCGCGTGCTGGTCGATGACCCGAGCGGCAACCTCGTGCTGCGTGGCTCGATCCAATGCGAGCGCCTTTCCGTGTGGTGGGGCTGCCGGGCGAGCACCTCAGGGACGGTCGACCGGTCCCGAGGTCGGATGGCTCGTCCCCACGAACGTGACGGCTCGGGTGAGGTCGAGGAAACCTTCGTGCGAGCGGAACTCCTCGGCGTCGTCGGGCGTCAGGAAGTAGCGGTGCAAGAAGTCGGCCGTCGTCTTGAACCACAGCACCGACACGGCAACGACGCCGCTGGCGAGCGCGGCGCGGTCGCCGCCGATGACCTGCACGTCGTACTGCAGGTACTGCCACAGGCTGGGCATGAGCCGCCGAGCCAGGGCCACATGATCGCGATAGTGGGCCCGGAACTCAGAGGCCGTCACGCCGTCGCTGGCATGGAGGAACGACACCTGCTTCACGACGTCGGCGGCGTCGGTGCTGGCAACCTCGCCGGGTGGGGCCAGCCAGCCGACGTGCTCGACCAGATCGAACCACGGTCCGCGACTCGGCGCCGGCTCCGGCGTGCCTGCACCGCCCGTCCCCGTCCCCGTCCAACGCAGGGCCACCATGGGGAAGGGCCCGGGCCGACGGAACTTGGCCCGAACCGCGTCGTCGGGGTGGCCGGTGTCGATCACCTCGGAGCCGCCGGTGCTCCCCGCCGCTCGCAGGACGACCTCGGGTTTCGACTCCAGCACCATCAAGCGCACCATGGCTCCTCCGGTCTCGCCTCGCTCGGCATCGTAGGCTCGGTGCCGGCTGGACCGCAGCGACGCACGACGACGGGGAGGCGCAGATGGGCGACGACATTCGGCTGATCGACGCCGAGGTGCTGCGTGCGCAGCTCGTCGGCGTGCTCGACCATCACGGGGTGCCCGCCGAGCAGGCGGCGATCGTGGCCGACAGCCTCGTCGAGGCCGACCTGCGCGGCGTCGACTCGCACGGCTGCAACCTGCTGGCGTTGTACGTGGCCCGCATGCAGGCCGGTGACCTCCGTGCTGTCACCGAGGTGTCGACGGTCCGTGACGACGGATCGACGGTGCTGCTCGACGGGGGGCTCGGCTTCGGCCAGGTGGCCGGACGGATCGCGATCGACCTGGCCATCGAGCGGGCCCGCGTCCACGGCCTCGCCGCCGTTGCCGTACGGGAGAGCACGCACCTGGGAGCCTTGGCGTACTACACGATGCGGGCGGCCGAGGCCGGGTTGATCGCGCTGGCGTTCCAGAACGGGCCCACGATCGTCCCTCCGTTCGGCGGGCTCACCCAGATCTTCTCGACCAACCCGTTCTCGTACGCGTTGCCCACGCTCGACGAGCCCGTCGTGGTCTACGACATCGCGACCACGACCGTCGCCGGGAACAAGGTGATCCTGGCCAAAAAGCGCGGCGACGCGACCATCCCCGAGGGCTGGGCCAACGACGAGGACGGCAACCCCACGACCGACACCCAGAGGGCCTCGCCCATGCACCTGCAGTGGTTCGGCGGGCACAAGGGCTACGGCATCGCTCTCCTCGTCGAGGCCATGGCCGGTGCCCTGGCCCGGAGTTGCTTCGGACGTACCGAGCGCAGCGCCGCCACCGCCGCCGGTCGAGACCGGGTGGCCAAGGGCTACGTGTTCATCACGATCGACCCGAGCCGCTTCTCGCTCCCGGGCTCGGGCGCGGGCTCGGGTGATGGCTCGGGTGATGGCTCGGCCGCCGACGACTACCGCCGCGACATCGACACGTTGGTGCGCGACCTGCACGACTGCGAGCCGTCGGTGGGATCGGCGGGCGTTCTCGTCCCCGGGGAGCTCGAGCACCGTCGACGCGCGCAACGCCTCGCCGAGGGCATTCCCCTCTCGGCCGGCCTCGTCGCCGAGCTCGACCTCCTGGCTTCAGCCGCCGGCCTCAGAGCCCTCGGCTCCTGAGAGGTGCCCGACCCCTGGGAGAGGTACGGCCCGGGCCGTGCGTTGGGCCTTCTGGGCCGCCAGAGCCATCTCGGCTACCCGATCGATCGTGGTAGCGACGATCGCCGCGTCGAGGCCCGTCGGCTCGAGGTCGGCTCCGGCGTGCTCGAGCATGGCCGCAACGCGATGGCGCAACGTGTCGATGACCCAGGGGAGCATCTCGCCGTGGGCCGTGGTGTCGAAGTCGATCACGTTGTTGATGCTCACCGCGCCGTCGTCGCCGTAGTGGATGTAGTGGTAGTGGGGCTCGCCGTCGAACACGTCGAAACGGAGATGCTCCCGATGATCGCGCCCAGGAGCCGATGTGCTCACGTGGATCGACACGCCTTCATCGGTGAAGCCGCCATCGGGTGACCGCTCGACCAGCTCGGCGAGGTGCTCCGCGTTGTCGGCATAGCTCGCCACGAGTGATGCCGGATCGAGCTCGCGATACTCGACCCCGAATCGGAGTGCCCCGGCGTCGAGCCAACGGGTGTTCTCCTCCACCGGTGGTTGGGGAGGAATCGTGTAGATCTTTCCGATTGTCATGTTCGCTCCAGTGCGTCCGAGGGTGTTCCGTTGCCTCTGCGGTGCCGCCGTGCAGAGGCCGTGTGGGTGCTCGCGACGTTCATGGGAGACGGGAGAAGATGTCGCGGGCGTTTCCGCCGAGCACGCGGTCCCGGGCTTCGGGGACCAGGCCCAGCTCGTCGACCTGGCTCAGGCTGTGCCGGTGACCGACGGTCGGGAAACCCGTCCCCCACAAGACCTTCGCTCGCCCGGCCCGCTTGATGAACTCGACCACGGCCGGATCCCAGTGGCGTGGCGGATAGGCAGCGGTCCCGAGGTACACGTTGGGGAACTTGAGGGCCATGGCGATGGCCTCGACGCACCAGGGCCAGCCGGTGTGCGAGAGCACGAACCTCAGATCGGGGAAGTACAGAGCCGGCCGGTCGATGCCGATCGGCTGACCGCACTCGCTGGGCATCAGTCCACCCGAGGTGCCGGCCTGCATGATGACCGGAACGCCGTGCTCGGCCGCAAGCGTGTAATACGGATAGTAATCGGCGTGATCGAAGCGCCGATCCCAGCTGTGGGTATGGATGTGCAGGCCGACGACCCACTCGTTCGCAAGCATGTCGGCGGCCCGCCTCACGCCGGCGAGGCCCGTTCTGGGATCGATCGACCACGTGGCTGCGAAGCGTCCCGGCCAACGGTCGACGAGCGCAGCCGACTCCTCAGGCCGTGCTGCGAACGCCTCGAAGTCGAGCATCGTCATGTGGGCGGGGGCGTCGCAGGTGGGAACCATCAACGTCGAGATACCCAGCTCGTCCATGCGGGCCACGAGCTCGGGAGCTTGGCAGAACGTGTCGTCGGCGTTTCGGCGCACCTTGACCCGGATGCCCTGGTCGGCTACGGAGCCGTCCCAGAGGTCCCGCCGGTCGGGGGTGAAGGCGTTGCACCAGTAGTCGACCGCACCGCGGCTGGCGCGGGTCCCCACGGGCATCAGGCCCGACCCGGGTGCGGGTGGGCGCGCTCGTCGCGGAAGCGCTTGGGCTTGGGTGAGGTGTGGATCTCGGTGTCGGCATCGAGCGCACCGGGGGCGACGACGGTGGCCGAGATCTTCACACCGAGCTGATGGTGCAACTGCCGCTCGATCTGCATGCGGAGATCATCCCACTCGGCGGCGGGTCGGTCGGAGGTGACGGCGATGGTCATCTCGTCGCGGTTGCCGTCTCGAACTGCTCGCACGAAGTAATCGGGCAGCGTGCCCGGCACGGACGATGCGATCTCGCCGAGGCCCTCCGGCCACACGTTCACGCCCCGCAGCTTCACCATGTTGTCGGCCCGCCCGGCGAACGGGGCCATGCGTCGGAGCCAGCTCCCGCACTCACAGCGCTCCCTGGGGTACAGGGCCGAGAGATCCATGATGTTGTACCGGAACTGTGGCGAGCCGGTCTTGTAGAGCTCGGTGATGCAGATGGCACCGAGCTCGCCGTCGGGGAGCAGCTCACCTGTCTCCGGGTCCACGATCTGGACGACGAACGCGTCTTCGTAGATGTGCAGTCCCTGGCGGGCCTCGCACTCGGTGGCCACCCATTGCACCTCGTGGAAGCCGTACGAACGGAGGGCCTCCAGGCCGAAGGCGTCGCGGAGCGCGTCGACATCGCCGATGTTGGGGAGGGCTCGGATCTTCAGATCGACGGCCGGGTCGTAGCCGAGGCTCCGAGCGGCGTCGGCGATCCGGAGCAGGTAGTCGCCGGTGGTGAGGATGGCGGTGGCGCCGTACTCGATGGCCAGCGCGACCTGTTTCTCGGTGCTGGTGACGTTCCCCGTGCCGGTGGTGAGGATCACGCAGTTCAGCCAGTGCAGCAGCGCTTCGTCGAAGCAGTGCGCCCCGTTGTGCAGCCCGTAGGCCCAGCTGTTGAGCACGACGTCGCCCGGCCGGATCCCTTGGGAATACAGGGCCCGAGCTGTGAGAACCGCCCCGACCTCGCGGTCCCACATGGTGTAGAACGTCGGTCGTGACGCCCCCGTGGTGCCCCCTGACATGAACACCCGCATCGGCTCGCGCAGCGCGTCGGCCGGAGTCACGCCCTGGTAGTTGCCGTAGGGAGGATGGGTCTCGATGCTGCGCCTGATGTCGTCGACGGTGTAGGTGGGGAAGCGGGCGAGGTCGTCGAGTGAGCGCAGATCATCGGCGCCCACGCCGGCCGCTGCCCAGCGCTCGGCGAAGAAGGGCACACGCTGCGCCCGCCGGGCCTTCTCCCGCAGGCGAACGAGCTGCCGCCGCTCGATGGTCTCGGGCCCGTCGTGGTACGCGCCCTCGAAGTACTCCGGGGGCGGTTGGTACAGCCGGGCGACCTCGTCCATGTCGACCGCCTGGTGGGGACGCCGGAATCCTTGGGCCATCAGCGTTACCTTACGTGTACCACGTTGCCCCCGGCATGGCCCGCGAGCACGTCCAGTCGCGGGGAGCCATCGCTCCCGCCGACCGTGCTCATACTCCGTAGACCCGGGCGGCGTTGCCGGCCAGGATCTTGTGCGACGCGTCGGGGTCGAGCCCGGCGGTGAGGGTCGCCACGTGCTCACGCGACCGGGGCCACAGGCACACGCTGTGCGGGTAATCGGTGGAGAACATGGCGGCGTCGGCCATCCAGGGGTGTGAACGCACGAGGTCGAAGCCCACGTGGTCGTCGAGCACGGTGACGAACAGGTTCCGGCCGAGGTGGTCGGTCGGGCGGGTTGCGAGGGCGGCGTCGTTCAACGCCGAGCGCACGTCGAGGTTCTGTTCCATGGTCTGGGCCCAGAACGGGAGCCAGCCGAAGTTCACCTCGGCGCCCACGATCTTCAAGCCCGGATGACGTTCGAACACCCCTCCGAAGACGAGGTACGTGAACGGGCGCACGGCCGAGAAGAAGCGATGGACGGTGCCCGCGGTGGTCACCTGGAGGTTGATGAGCTCGGCCCGGTCCTCGGCCGGGGGCGTACCACCGAACGTCCGGTGGAACGTGAGCGGCACCCCGGCCTCGGCGACGTGGGCGAAGAGGGCATCGTACGACGGGTCGTGATAGGGCCGGCTCGGGAACCCGGGGATGAAGAACCCCTTGGCCCCCTTGGGCAGGCACCGGTCGACCTCGGCGATGGCCGCTGCATGGTTGGCGCCGTCGTCGACGGGGAGCATCGGGAGGCCCACCAGCCGGGCCGGATCGGCGGCCTGGAACTCGTCGAGGATCCAGTCGTTGTACGAGCGGGTGCAGTGCAGGGCCAGCTCCCGGTCGGGCTCCACGTACACGTGGATGGCGTTGGCCGGGTAGACGATCGAGACGTCGATCCCGTCGAGGTCCATGTCGGCGACGTGGGCCGTTCCGTCGTAGTTCCCCGGCAGGATCTCGTCGAAGCGCAGGCCGCTCATCTTCCCGACGGCCTGGCCTGCTGTGGCCTCCACACCCAAGGTGCGCTTGGGCGGGCCGCCGTCGAAGCTCCAGCCGTCACCTCCGTCGTCACCTCGGAGCAGCTTCGGGGCGCGATCGCGGAACGCCGCGGGTATGGCGTCGAACACGTGGGGTGGTTCGTTGACGTGGCAATCGGCTGAGATGACCCGGGCGGTGCCGGTCGGGACGCTCATCGGATCAGCCCGCCGCAGTGACGACCGAGGCCGGCGTGGAGATGGGCCCGGCGGCCACGGCGGGGAGGTACCCATCGGGAAAGCGGTACAGGTCGATGGCGTTGTCCCAGAGGATCTTGGCCTTGCTGGCATCGGAGAGCTGATCGGGCAGCAGGTTGAGGAAGTGCTCGGTGGCGTGCGGGTACTTGGAGTCGGGGTGCGGGAAGTCGGTCTCGAAGACGATGTGGTCGTCGCCCATCCAGCGGATGACGTCGGTCACGAACGGGTCCTCGCACTCCGTCGAGGTCCAGCAGTTGCGCCGGAAGTACTCGGTCGCGCTCATCGTCAACGAGGGAGCCTCGGCTGCTCCGGCGAGCTCGAGGTGCTCGTCGATCCGGTGCAGCCACGAGGGCACCCATCCGCAGCCGGCTTCCATGTACGCACACCGCAACCGCGGGAAGCGCTCGAACACGCCGTGCACGATCATCGCCAGCATCGCGTACTGGGCCTCGTGGCTGTGCACGACCGTGTGCCACTCCGTGAACGTGTGGAAGCGCTCGACACCGGCGGTGTGCGCGTTGAGCCCCATGAACTCATGCGTCGCGAACGCGCAGTCGAGATCCTGGAGGAGCTCGTAGATCGGGTCGTAGTAGCGATCGCCGAGGTTGCGCCGGTTGACATGGTTGGGGCGGGCCCAAAAGCAACGCGTCCCCAGGTGGTCGTACGCGTACTGGATCTCCTCGACGGCTCGGGTCACGTCACCCAACGGGATGGGCCCACTGGCGATCACCTTCCCCCCTGAGGTCTCGCGCATCTCCTGGCCCCAACGGTTGTAGGCCCGGGCCATGGCTGCCTGGAGCTCGGGGTCGATGCCTTCGAGCCACATGTCGTACTCGGGGCCGTAGATGACCATCACATCGACGCCCTCGACCTCGAGCGCCTGCGCGACGAGATCGCCGCGAAAGCCCTTGCTCATGAGCTCGTCGCCGTACTGGGCGACCATGTCCTCGGTGGTCCAGTTGATGGCCTTCTGGAACTGGCCGAGCAGGGTCGTGGTGTGCTGGGTCCAGCGGCCGTCGACGGTCACCGGGTTGTAGTGGTCGAACCCGCCGACCGGCTTGCGGCCGACACGGTCCCGGTGTCGATCGTCGAGGAAGCGCGACCACAGGTCGGGCGGGTAGATCACGTGGGCGTCGGCGTCGAAGACCTTGAAGCCGTCGCGCATGGTCGTGCTCCTCGTCACAGGGTGGCGGATGTGCGGAGCGTAATCCCCACCCCCCGTTCTTTGTGTCCAGGGTCACGCCCAGAGTGACCTGAGACACAAAGAAGGGATGGAGCCGACGTAGTCCGTGTCGCGGCGCGAGGATTGGGCATGGAGTTCGCTTGGACCGACGATCAGCTCGCCCTTCGTGCACAGGCCAAGGAAGTCGCCGCCCGCCTCGTTGCCACCTACGGCCGTCACAACGACAGCTGGATGGCCGCCTACTCGCGCGAAGCGGCGATCGAGGTCGGCGCGCAGGGTTGGATCGGCATGACGTGGCCCACCGCGGTCGGCGGTGGCGGACGGCCGGCGATCGACCGCCTCATCGTGTCCGAGGAGCTCATCGCAGCCGGCGCGCCCATCGGCGCATGGTGGGTGGCCGACCGTCAGATGGGCCCGGCGATCATCGCCTACGGGACCGACGACCAACGGGCCCGGTTCCTCCCCGAGATCATCGCCGGTCGCTCCACGTGGTGCATCGGCATGAGCGAGCCCGGCGCCGGCAGCGACCTGGCCGGCCTCACGACCAGAGCCGAGCGCACTGGCGACGAGTTCGTGGTGAACGGCCAGAAGATCTGGACGAGCTTCGCGGCCAAAGCCGACTTCATCTACCTGATCTGCCGCACCCGAAGCGTTGGCCCGCCGCACGCGGGAATCAGTGAGATCATCGTACCGATGGACTCGCCGGGCATCGAGGTGCGCACGATCGCCGACCTCACCCGGGGCGAGCACTTCTGCGAGGTGTTCTTCGACGACGTGCACGTGTCGGCGGCCAACCTGGTCGGGACCGAAGGCGGCGCCTTCGCGCAGACCATGCGCCAGCTCGAGCACGAGCGCGGTGGCATCGACCGGCTCATGTCGAACCGGGCGCTGTACGAGCTGGCGCTCGAGCGGGCCGACACCACCGACCCCCTCGTGCGCGACGAGATCGGCCGCCTCGAATGCGGCTACCGGATCGGCCGCCTGCTCGTGATCCGGGAGACGTTGGGCCAGGCCCCCACGGGATTCAGTGCGGCGACGAAGGTGTACTGCACCGAGCACGAGCAGCGCGTCGCCCGGTTCATCGCTCGCGTGTTCGGAGCCGACGGACTCCTGTGGGACCAGACCGGGCAGGGCATCGTCTACGCGCCGGCCTACACGATCATGGGCGGCACGTCGAACATCTTGCGCAACGTCCTCGGCGAGCGGGTGCTCGGGTTGCCCCGCGAGCCCCGGGCGTCGTAGGCCCGGGGCGGGTCGTTCGCGATGCGGGCGGTCCTGTTCGACGGCGAGCGGCTGCGGCTCGTCGACGATCTCGAGGTGCGTCCGCCGAGGCCGGGTGAGGTCGAGGTGCGCGTGTTGGCCTCGGGCATCTGTCACAGCGACCTCAACGTCGTCGATGGCACCTCGCCGGTACCCGCACCCGTGGTGCTCGGCCACGAGGCCGGCGGGGTCATCGAGCGCCTCGGCGAGGCCGGAACCGGCGGTACCGGCGGGCCGGGGGAACAGCCGGGCCACGCCGGGTCCGGGGATGGGACCGAGGACGGGACCGGGGCCGGGTCCGGGACCGGGCGCCGGGTCGAAGGACTGCACGTGGGACAGGCCGTGCTCGTGAGCTCGATGACGCCGTGCCGGGCCTGCCGAGCCTGTGCCGACGGTCGTCCGTCGGACTGCGCCGCCACCTACGCCAGCCGGGAGCCGATGTTCACCTGGCGCGGCTCGCCCGTCCGGTCGTACGCCAACATCGCGTCGTTCGCCGAGCGGATCGTGGTGCGCGCCGACCAGGTGATCGCGGCTGACGGGCTCCCGGCCGCGGCCGCTGCGCTCGTCGGATGCGCCGTGAGCACCGGCTACGGCGTCGTCCGCAACGTCGCCCGGGTACAGGCCGGCGACACCGTGGTGGTGATCGGCGTTGGCGGGATCGGCGTGAACGCCATCCAGACGGCGGCCCGTATCGAGGGCGCGGCCCGGGTGATCGCCGTCGACGTCAACCCCGCCAAGGAATCCGCTGCCCTCGGTTACGGGGCCCACGTCTTCGTTCTGGCGCCCAGAGACGGCGACTCCGAAACGATCGCCGGGCTGGTGCGCGATGTCGCTGGCCGAGCGACCACGATCGATGTCGTCATCGAGTGCAGCGGAGCGCCGGTCGCCATCGATGCCGCGATCAGGATCGTCGGCGTCGGCGGCACCGTCGCGCTCGTCGGCATCCCGCCGCCGGGCTTCCGGGCCGCCCTTGACGTGGGCGCGCTGCTCCGGGGCCGGCGTATCGTCGGCAGCCTCAACGGCGCCTGCGAGCCCCGACGTGACCTGCCGGCCATCGTCGAGCACGCCCGCCACGGCCGGCTCACCATCGCCGACCAGGTGAGCCAGGTCTGGCCCCTCACCGAGTTCGACGCTGCCATCGACGCAGTTCGTCACGGCTCCGTCGTGCGAGCCGTGCTGTCACTGGCCGACTGACTGCGTCAGCCTCCGGGTCGCCTCGCTGCTCGATCACTTCCACGAGGTGGGTGGTGTCACCAGGTGACGGGGAGGGTGCTGCGGCCCCAGAGGTTGAAGGCGACGATGCGCTGGGGCTCGCCGGCCAGGGCCAGCGTCGGGAGGCGCTCGGTGAGCAGCCGGAGCGTCACCCGTCCTTCGAGGCGGGCCAGCGCGGCACCCGGGCAGAAATGGGCCCCGAAGCCGAAGCTCACATGGCGCTTGACGTCGTCGAGGTCGCGGTCGAGCCGGAACTCGTCGGGATCGTCGAAGACGGCCGGATCATGGTTGGCCGAGCCGTAGCACAGCATGGTCTTGGCCTTGGCCGGGATCGTCACCCCGTGCAGCGTCGTATCGGCGGTCGGGGTGCGGAACAGACCCAGCACGGGTGGGTCGAAGCGCAGCGACTCTTCGACGGCCACGTCGATGAGCGACGGGTCGGCACACACCGCCTGCCACCGCTCGGGCCGCTCGAGCAAGCGCCACATGAGGTTCGTGAGCAGCGCGGTGCTCGTCTCGTTACCTCCCAGCAGTAGCAGGAGCAGGATCCACGACAACTCGTGATCGTCGAGGCGACGCCCGTCGACTTCGGCGACGACCAGCGCGCTCACCAGATCCTCGGGGAGGACGGGGCCGATCTGGTCGGGGCCCGAGCGGGGGCCACCCTCGGCCACATCGAAGCCGGCCGAACGCAGCGCTGAACGGCGCTCGGCCAGCACGGCAGCGAAGTAGGCGTCGAACGCCTTGCGGGGACCGAGCGAGACCGCCGGATCGGACGAGTTGTACGTCGCGGTGAGGTCGTTCGACATCTGCTTGAAGCGGTTGAGATCCTCCGGCGGGATCCCCAGCAGCTTGGCGATCACGATGGTGGGCAACGGGCAGGCGTAGAGGTCGTGGAGATCGCCGGCGGCCCGTCGGGCACCCGCACCGGCACCCGCGCCGGCACCCGCGCCCGGCGCTCCATCGGCACCGGGCCCGCCGCCGAGCGCCAGCATGGCGTCGATGAACACACCCGCCAAGGCATCGATCTGGTCCTCGATCGTCTTGACCGTGCGGGGCGTGAACGCCCGGGCGAACAGGGCGCGATAGGCCGTGTGCTCGGGCGGGTCGTTCACCAACGCTGCCGGACGGGTGTACTGCGGGCTCTGGCCGTAGCGGATCGACCAGGTCTGGTGATCGACGAGCGCCTCGCGCACGTCGGCGTGGCGGCTGAGCGTGTAGTGCGGCGGGCTGAACAGCTCGTTGTGGTGGACGGGACAGTGCTCGCGCAGCTCCTTGTACGCCGGGAACGGGTTGCCGAGCACCTCGGGAGCCACGGGGTCGTACTCGACGGTCATGGCCGCGCTCCGAGCTCTGCGGCGGCCCACTCGTCGAGGCGCGCCCGTCGATGCCAGTATGCCGCGGTGACGGTGACGGTGACGGTGACGGACGAGCTGCTGTCGGTACGGGTCCGAACGGACGCACGCCGATCGTGATCGAGCGCATCGAGTGCGACGTGGTCGTGGTGGGCGCCGGCTCGGCAGGGTGCGTCGTCGCGGCCCGCCTGAGCGAAGACCCGTCCCGTAGCGTGCTGCTCCTCGAGGCCGGCCCCGACCACAGCATCGTCGATCTCCCCGAGCAGCTGAGGTTGCTGTCTCGACCGGTGGCGTGGCCCTACGACTGGGACGACACGGTGACGTCGCAGACCACCGGAGCCGACCGTTCGCTGAGCTACAAGCGGGGGAGGGGTGTCGGCGGTTCGTCGCTCACCAACGGCGGTGTCGCCATCCGCTGCGAGCCCGCCGACTTCGAGGGCTTTCCGGCCGGATGGCGTTGGGACGACATGCTCCCGGCCTTCCGGCGCGTCGAGAACGATCTCGATTTCGGCGACCGTCCGTACCACGGCAATGCCGGACCGGTCCCGATCGTGCGCTACCGACCGCACGAGCTGTGGGCCCTGCACGAAGCGTTCGTCACCGGCTGCGTGGCCGTGGGCATGCCGGAATGCCCCGACCACAACGAGCCCGGCACCACCGGCGTCGGGCCGGTCCCCATGAACCGTCGGGGCCGCGAACGCATCTCCGCCAACGAGGCCTATCTCGAGCCGGCTCGGGGGCGCACGAACCTCAGGGTTCGCGGCGACGCTCACGTCCGCCGGGTGCTCGTGAATGGAGGACGGGCCACCGGGGTCGAGCTCGTCGACGGCACGATCGTGGAGGCGGCGACGGTCGTCGTCAGCGCCGGTGTCGTGCAGACCCCGCTCCTGCTCTGGCGTTCGGGCATCGGACCAGCCGACGCCGTGCGGGCGTTGGGGATCGACCCCGTCGTCGACCTCGCAGACGTGGGCGGTCACGTCGGGGATCACTTCGTGATCGACTACGTCGCGCCGGTGCGACCCGACGCCGTGCCCGACGGCGCTCCCAACATCCAGACCATCCTCCGGACGACCGCTCCGGGAAGCGCCCGCACCCACGATCTGCACCTGTGTCCGTGGGCCATCCGGCATGCCGACGGGACCCGGTCGCTCGGCATGAGCGTGTCGCTCCAGCTCCCCGAGGGCCTCGGATCGATCACCCCCACCAGCGTCGACCCGGCGGGCCCAGCCCGCATCGTCTGGCCGTTCGCCCGTGTCCCTGAGAACCTCGCCCGGCTCCGGGCCGGTTGGCGGCTCGCGGCGAGGATCGTACGAGCCTCGGGGATCGGCCTCGACCCTGCCGGCTTCGAACGCGACCTCGCGATGACCGACGACGCGCTCGACGAGCACATCACGCTCAAGCACGGCGCCTTCTACCACGGCGTCGGGAGCTGCGGGATCGGCCGCGCGGTCGACACCGAATGCCGGGTGATGGGTGTCGACGGCCTCAGGATCGCCGACACGTCGGTGATCCCCGCCGTGCCGCGGACCAACACCAACCTGCTCGCCATGGCCATCGGCGAGCGTGTGGCGGAGCTGCTGGGCCCGCGGGGGCCGAGCACCAGCGACCCGCCGGAACGTCTCGACACGGGCGAGCACCGTTGAGGCGTTGGCGCCTGGAGATTCCCGTCGGCGACATGGCCCCGGCCGGTGTGGCGACGGTCGTCGTCGATCTCTTCGCTCCGACCGTCGGCGCCTTGGCTCGACCCGGCGTACCGAGCGCGGTGCCCGTGCTGGTCTGCTGCCTGCCCGGCGGGGGGATGAGCCGGCGCTACTTCGACCTGCGACCCGGCAGGGACGGCGGGGTCGCAGGGGTCGCCGGATACAGCATGGCCGAGCATCTCGTGACACACCATGGGCTCTGGCTGCTGACCATCGATCATCCGGGAGTGGGCGAGAGCGATCGCCCCCACGACGGATGGACGCTCACGCCGGCCGTCGTGGCCGCTGTGAACGCCCGGGTGATCTCGATCGTGGTCGACGGGCTGCGGGCCGGCACGCTCCTCGCCGACCTTGCCGACCTCGACGACCGGGACATCCACGACGACCGGGACATCCACGACGACCTCGCTGGGATCGAGGGGATCGATACGCTCGCGGCCCAGCCTGAACTCGCGACGATCGGCGTTGGTCACTCGATGGGCGGGCTCCTCGCCGTTGTGCAACAGGCCCGGAACGGCACCTTCAGCGCCCTGGGGTTGTTGGGGTTCTCGGGTCGCGGGCTCCACGAGCACCTGAACGACGACGAGCGGGCCGTGGCCCACGACCAGGACGCCATCGAGGCTGCGATCGTCGAGCTGACCCGAGCCCGCTTCGGCCGGGCCCTGCCGCCGGGTGCGACGTCGACCTCGGGGATGCTCACGGTCGACGGCCTTCCAGAGGCAGTGATCGCCGAGCTCGGCCGGACCGCAGCCAGCCTCATCACCGTGTGCGGATTGACGTCGATGATCCCCGGGAGCACGCAGCGCGAGCGTGAGGCGGTGACGGTCCCGGTGTTCGTCGGCGTGGGCGAGCACGACATCACGGGCCCGGTCGAGCTGCTCGCCGGCGACTTTCCCAACGCCGCCACGACGGTGTTCGTACTGCCCAGGGCCAAGCACAACCACAACGTCGAGCCCGACCGCCACGTCCTCTGGGACCGCCTGGCCGTCTGGATCACCGAGGTCATCGGCGGGCGCTGAACCGCCCACCGCCGAGAAGCCAGGCCCACAACCAGACCGGGCCTTCAGGCTGGAGCGACCACCACGGGGATGCCGTTGACCGCGGCGTTGCCCGAGAGCTCGTCGACGAAATGTCCCGGCGCCAGCAGGTTGTTGTTGACGCCGGCATGCTCGCGGGCCACCGACTGGCGGGTTCCGGGCTTGTCGTGGCCCCATCCGTGAGGCAGGCACACCACCCCGGGCATCATCTCGTCGCTCACCTCGACGGGCACCTCGATCGACCCGGCCTCCGACGAGACCCGGGCCAGGCTCCCGTCGAGCACCCGGCACGCCGAGGCGTCGGCAGGGTGGATGAGGAGGGTGCAGCGGTCCTTGCCCTTCACGAGCACCTTCACGTTGTGCATCCACGAGTTCTTCGAGCGGATGTGACGGCGGCTCACGAGCACCAGGTCCTCTCCGGCTGTCGGACCACGATCGCCAGCCGTGGCACGGCGATCGTCGGCCTCGGCCATGCGCTGCCGCAAGCGGGGCAGGTCGCCCACGATGTACGGCGGCGCCAGCTCGATCCTCCCCGACGGTGTGCACACCAGCTCCCGGGCCCGGGGGATCATCGGGCCCATGTCGATGCCGTGCGGTTGGGCCTTGACCGATTCCAGCGTGAGCCCGTCAGGCACCGTTTCGTACCAGTCGCCGAAGGGCCCGGTGCGGATCGTCAGGTCGACCATGCGGTCGGGGCCGCCCTCGTCGTACAACGGCAGGATCTCGTCGGGGTCGAGGCCCTTGTAGCGGCACAGCGCCGAGAAGAACCCGTCGTCGAGTGGCTTCACGTCGAAGGTGTCATTGGTGTTGCCGGCGCAGAGCCAGCCCAGCCGGGCCAGGATCTCCCACTCCTCGGGTGTGCCCTCCGGGCGCTCGAACACCGCCGGGCTCCAGTTGGCTGCGCTGCGGGCCGCCCAGCCCCAGATGAGCTCGTCGTAGTGGGGCGTCTCGAGCGGTGACGGGCCGGGGAGGATCACGTCGGCGAAGCGGGTGGTCTCGTTGAGGTGGTTGTCGAGCGAGATCATGCACTCGAGCAGCGGGAGGGCCTCCTCGAGCCGGGCCGAGTCGGGCACGCTGATCGCGGGGTTCGACGCGATCGTGATGAGCCCCTTGATCTGACCGTCGCCAGGCGCGGCGATCTCTTCGGCCAGGCACGATGCGGGGACCTGGCCCAGGATCTCGGGCGCGCCTCGCACCCGTGACTTCCAGCGCCCGAACTGAGGCTCGCCGTCGCGAGCAGTGCTGGCCATCCAGGCCAAGGGCCAGTTGACCGGGTTGCCGAACATCATCCCGCCGACCGTGTCGAACTTGCCCACGACGATGTTGACGACGTCGACCAGCCACGACGCCATGGTCCCGAACTCCTGATTGCACAAGCCGATCCGGCCGTAGACCGCACCGGTGGGTGCAGCCGCGAACTCCCGCGCGATTCGACGCGTGGTCTCTGCCGGTACCCGGGTGAAGGTCTCGACCGACTCGGGCGTGAACTCCGCACAGAGCTCACGCACGGCTTCGAACCCGTTCACCGCGTCGGCCAAGTCTCCCAGGGTGTCGAGCCCCTCGGCGAAGATCACCTGCAACATCGCGAGCAGGAACGCGGCGTCGGTCCCGGGGAGGATCGGCACCCACTCGTCGGCGTGGTCGGCCGTGCCGGTGCGTCGTGGGTCGATGACCACGACCCTCCCGCCTGCGGCACGGATACGGTCGAGCTCGCCGAGCATGTCGGGGCACGCCAGCAACGAGCCGCCGGACGCCTGCGGGTTGCCTCCCATGCACACGAGGTAGTCGGTGCGCTGCACGTCGGGTGCTGGAATCATCCACATGTTTCCGTACATCAGGACGCACGCCACGTTCTTGGGCCACTGGTCGACCGTCCCGGCCGAGTAGATGCTCGGGAACTTGGCCTGCCCCATGAGGAGCGCGGCGTACCGGCCGAGCGAGTAGCTGTGGCCCACCGGGTTGCCGATGAACGCCGTGACGGCCTTCACGCCATCGCGCTCGATGATGGGCGCGAGCAGTGCCTGGCAGCGGTCGAACGCCTCGTCCCAGGTGACCTCACGCCAGCGCGTGCCCTCTCGCACCATGGGCACGCGGATACGGTCGGGATCGTGGTGCAGGTGGCCGAGCGTGGTGCCCTTGGGGCACAGGTAGCCCTTCGACCACACGTCGTCTCGGTCGGCCCTGATGAGCGTCACTTGCTGGTCGCGCTCACGAACGTGCACCTGCAGTCCGCACATGCACTCGCACAACGGGCACGTCACCGTGTGGACGGTCGTCTCGTCTTCACCGGCCCGGGCGTCGCTCGTGGTCGTTTGGCTCATGGGCGGGCAAGCTATCGGAGCGGGCTCCCGAGCGCCCCCGCCTGAGGCCTACGGCTGGTAGAACGCCGGGCTGGTGGCACCGGCGGGGACGCCTTCGTAGGGCTCGGCGATCTCGGCGACCGTGGGGCCGGCGTGGGCGGCGTGCGGGGCGAGCTTGTCGAGCTCGAACCCGTAGACCTGGCACGCGTTCAGCGCGAAGACCGTGTGCATCTCCTCGGGGGTCGCGCCCAGGAACGAGCGGCGGATGGCCTCCTTCGAGAACGGCGCCGAGCCCTCGTTGTGGGGATAGTCGTTGCCCCACATGAACTTGTGCACCCCGATCTTGTGACGGGCCTTGGCATCACGCGGGCTGGGGAAGCTCACACCTATCCACACGTTGCGGTCGAAGTACTCCGACGGCTTGAGCGGCAAAGCCGCGGAGGAGTCGAAGCCGACCTCACCCGAGCGGCCGGCTTTCATCGCGCCGTGCAGCCCGTCGAGGCGAGCCAGGGTCTCGGGTACCCAGGCGCAGCCCGACTCGGTCATCACGAACTTCAGGTCCGGGAACCGCTCGAAGACGCCACCCATGATCATGAACCCCAACGGGCGATGGGCGAAGAATGGCGTTTCCAGCACCCACAGGGTCATGGCGAAGTCGTGCGTGCCGTAGTCGGGCAGACCGGTGCCCGAGTGGCTGTTGACCGTGACCTCGAGCTCCTGGCAGAGCGCCCAGATGGGGTCGTAGTCGGGGTGGTAGATGGGCTTCAGCTCGGGATGGTCGGGCGGGATGTTCGGCACGAGCACCCCGCCGCGCAGACCGGCCTCCTTGGCCCAGCGGATCTCGCCCAGGGCGTCGCCGACGTCGTTGAGGAAGATCTGGGCCATGCCCGCCCGTCGCTCGGGGGCCCGAGCGCAGAAGTCGGCCATCCACCGGTTGTGGGCCTTGATCCCCGCCCAGCGCAGCTCGTACTCCGACGCGAGGGGCGGCCGGGCGATCACGATCCCCGTGGGGAAGAAGGGCGGCACGGTGTTGGGGAAGATCACCTCGGCGACGGTCCCGTCGGCTTCGAGGTCGTGCCAGCGCCGGTCGTCGTCCCAGTTGCGGGTGCGGCCGTCGCCCTGGAGGTCGCGGAACGGGTTCGAGTATCGACCCCGCCAGGCGTCGAACTCGTCGCGGTAGCGGGACTCGAGGTAGAGGCGATAGTCGGCGACCGAGCCGCCGGCATGGGTGTCGGCCGAGATCAGCGTGTACCTGTCGCCGGGTGCGCCGGGTGCGCTGGGTGCGCCGGGGCCGCCCGGGGTCTGGTTGGTCGTGCTCATCGGAACCTCCGCGTGGGGATGGGGATCGGGAGCTGTCCGACCCGACATTCTGTGACGTTAGCGTCAGCTCCCGCGGTGGGATAGGAAGGGTCCATGACGACGACCACCGAGTCACCCGCTCGCTTCGCCCACCTGCTCGCCCCGGGCCGCATCGGCTCGCTCGAGCTGCGCAACCGGATCTTCATGTGCCCCATGGGCGACTCGCTGTGCAACCTCGACGGATCGATCAGCGACAACCAAGCGGCCTACTTCGAGGCCCGGGCTCGCGGGGGAGCGGCCCTCCTGCTCGTCGGATCGGTGTCGATCGCCTACCCGCACGCGTCGTTCGACGAGCGCCAGGTTGCGGCCTCGTCCGACGAGTACCTCCCCGGCCTGTCCGACCTGTGCGCCCGGGTGCACCGTCACGGCGGCCGCATCGCCGCGCAGCTCGTCCACAACGGCCAGATGTCGCTCCTCGACACGCAGCGCGGCTTCCCGCAGCTCGTCCCATCGATCCCCAAGCCTCCCAACCCCGACCGGGTGTCGATGATGGTGAGCGACGCCGAGATGGCCGCCATGACGAGCCCGTTCACCCAGCCGACCTCGAAGCTCGAGTACCAGGTGATGTCGGAGGCCGACATCGCAGAGGTCATCGGCCAGTTCGTCGACGCCGCCGAGCGCTGCGTGAAGGCGGGCTTCGACGCCATCGAGCTCCATGCCGGGCACGGCTATCTGCTCGACATGTTCCTGTCGCCGGCGGTCAACACCCGCACCGACGGTTGGGGCGGTTCGATCGAGGGCCGCGCCCGGATGCTCGTGGAGGTCCTGCGCGCCCTGCGAGCCAGGCTGGGCACGGAGTTCCCGATCTGGATCCGCATCAACTCCGTCGAGCACCACAAGAAAGACGGTGAGCGTTTCGACGACCAGGTGGTGGTCATCGAGATGGCCGTCGAAGCCGGGATCGACGCTGTGCACCTCACGGCCTACGCCGACACCGACGTGGCCACGGGCCCGACCGACGGCTACGCCCCACACGTCTTCGAGCCCGGCAAGCCCGGTTCGCTCACCGAGTGCGCCAAGGCGCTCAAGGCCCGCGTCGACGTCCCCGTCATCACCTTCGGGCGCATGGAGCCCGACGAGGCCGAGGCCGTGCTGGCCGAAGGCAAGGCCGACTTCATCGCCATGGGCCGCAAGCTCCTGGCTGATCCCGACCTTCCCAACAAGCTCGCCGCCGGGCGGGTCGACGACATCCGGCCGTGCATCTACCAGTACCGCTGCATCGGCAACATCTTCGTGAAGGAGTCGCTGCACTGTGTTGGCAACTCGTCGACGGGCCGCGAGCACGATCACGCGCCTCTTTCGGAGCCGTCGGCGTCACCGCGGCGGGTGCTGATCGTCGGCGGCGGCCCGGCCGGGCTCGAGACCGCCCGCCTGTTGGCCGGCCGCGGTCATGCCGTCACGATCTGGGAGGCCTCCGATCGTTTCGGCGGGATGCTCACCTACGCCGGTCTGGCCGACGGGCTGCTCGACCGGTACAACGGCTGGCTCACCCGGCAGGTCGAGCAGGCCGGTGTCACCATGGTCGTGGGCCGGCGAGCGACCGCCGCCGGTATCGCCGGCTTCGGTGCCGATGAGGTCGTGGTGGCCACCGGCGGGACGTGGGGGAGAGGTGCGCTCCCGGGGGCCGATCGGCCCCACGTGCGCACCGTCGCCGAGCTCGAGCCGTGGTTGCGCGCCGACGGTCCGTCGGTGGGTCAGCGGGTCGTGATCCTCGGTGGGGCGAAGTCGGCCGTGTCGATCGGGCACCTGGCGCTCTCTCGGGGTCGGCACGTGACCCTCGTCGAGGCAACCAACGTGTTCGGCATCGAGCTGGGCCTCCCCGGGCGTTGGCGGCTGGTCTCCGACCTCGACACCGCCGGTGCCCGCCTCGTCGATCGGGCGATCGCCCAGGAGATCACGGCCAGCGCGGTGGTGGTCACCCATGCCGGGGCTGCGGGCTCGGGCGCCAGCTCCGGCTCCGACTCCGACTCCGACTCCGGCTCGGCCTCGACCGAGGACATTCCCGCCGACACGGTGATCGTCACCTCGGACGTGCGCCCCGACACGAGCCTGGCCGACGAGCTCACGTCCGCAGGCGTCGCCCATCACGTGGTCGGCGATTGTCGGGAGGTGCGCCGCATCGAAGGCGCCAACCTCGACGCCGCCGCCGTGGCTCTGGCCCTGGGCTGACGCCCACTTGGCCGGGGCCAACGGGCCAACCCCCGTTCTGTGTGCAGAAAGCGTCGCCTGGCGACGCTTTCTGCACACAGATGGGTCAGAGGTAGCGGCTCGACACCGAGGCCGTCGCGAGCTCGGGGATCGAGTAGCGCGCTGCGGGCTCCGGTCGAGGAGCAGGGGAGGCGACCGGGGTAGCGGTGGCGGCCGCGATCACCGGCTGCGAGGGAGCCTGCGAGGGGGGCGCACGGAGCGTGATCGAGTGCAGCTCGACCCGGGCCGGCTCCGGCGGCGGCCGCTCCTCGGTCGCACCCGCGGCTCGTTGTGCCACCGACCCGTCCCCGCTGTGACGGTCGAGGCCGGGCACCACAATCTCGGGAAACTCGGCCGTCGGAGGCGATGACTCGCCGGGACGGCTCGCTCCCGGTGTGAACGCGACGGGCGGAGGCTCGACGGCTCGGCCGGCGGTGCGCTCTTGGGCCACCGCATCCGGCTCGTCTGCCCTGGCCGCGATGCGTGCGGCATCGGCTTGAGCGGCAATGCGTGCGGCATCGGCTTGTGCCGCGCTGCGTGCAGCCTCGGCCTGGGCCGCGTGCTGGCGTTCCATCAGGCTGATCGGATCGTCGACCCAGCCATCACGGTTGCGGTCCCAGGGGAAGCTCCCCGGGGCCTGCTCGCCCGTTCCCCGGTGGGCCCGGGCGAAGGCGGCGTAACTGGCGTCTTCACCGATCGCCGTGCCGGTGGTGCCGGCGCCGGGGTCGGTGCTGGTCTGGGTGCTGCCGCCGTTGTCGGGTGCGGGCTCGAGGCCGACCACCGTCTGGATCTCCCCCGCGGCACCGAGCGGGGGACCTAGAACATCGGTACCGTGAACTTCACGGGCGGTGTTCTCGGTCCGAGGCCGGACCGCGAGAGGAGCGGAGGCAGACACCATCGTGCGGGGTTCCATCCCGATGGCGTCCACTGTTCGACATCCTTGTCTCGTGGTGTTTGGTCTGCCTCCCAGGCTCGCCTGTCCCTTCTATCGGCACGACAGATGGGGGGAGTTGACCAAGAGTCTCACTCTCCGTGGCCAAAACTCGGGACATATCCCGGCATACCTGCGCCGAGGTAGTCAAGGTCGCTCGGGTGCGGGCGGGTCGTCGTCAAGGAAGGTGCCGCCGGAACGCCAATACCAGCCCTGATCGCGATCGAGGAAGCCCTCGTCGACCAGAGAGCGCCGCAACGCCGCGGTGTCGGCGTGCCACTGGCCCAGGATCAGGTTGACCATCGTCTCGCGGTAGTGCCGACCCGGCTCGAACTCCTGCGCCAGCCGGTCGAGGATGACCAGGCGCTTGCCGCGAGCAGCCGGGATCGACACCAGCCGGCCATCCTTGACGAACGCCCGCATGACCTTGGCCGCCTTGGCCTGGGCGGCCCGGGCAGCAGCATCGGCGTCGCCTCCGTCCCGGACGGCACCCGACATCGGGGCTCAGTCCGACGCGAAGGTGCCGGCGGCACGAACGATGGTGGCGGCGAGATCCTCGACCGCGTCGATGTCGCCCGGCCCCGATCCCGAGCGTCCCAGGGCCAGCCCCAGGGCGAAGGCCCCGAGCGGGGCTGCCGGGCGGGCGACCCCGTGGGCGGCGTCGCGGGCCAAGTCGAGGACGATTCCTGCGACCCGATCGACCGTCGCCGGCGGCAACGGCGCACCCTCACCGACAGCTCCGAGCGCGGCGACCAGCCATCGGCTCGTGAGCGCCTCTCCGGGCGCCGGGGTGCCGGCCACGTCACTCATGCACCATCGTCTCCTGTGAGGGCTCGGCGTAGGCGTCCATCGGGGGACAGGCGCACACGAGGTTCCGGTCGCCGAACGCGGCGTCGATCCGACCCACGGGAGGCCAGTACTTCGCAGCGCCGCGCACCGAGTCGACAGGGTAGACGGCGACCTCGCGGGGATAGGGCCGATTCCACTCGTCGGCCGTCGCGTCGGCGGCGGTGTGCGGCGCCCTGCGGAGCGGGTTGTCGTCGGCGGGCCACCGGCCGGAGGCCACGAGCGCGATCTCCTCCCTGATGGTGAGCATCGCGTCGCAGAAGCGGTCGAGCTCGACGAGCGACTCCGACTCCGTCGGCTCGACCATCAGCGTCCCGGCCACCGGGAACGAGAGGGTGGGGGCGTGGAAGCCGAAGTCGATGAGCCGCTTGGCGATGTCCTCGGCCGTGACCCCTGTGTCGTGCGTGATCGGACGCACGTCGAGGATGCACTCGTGAGCGACGAGCCCGTGCTCGCCCCGGTACAGGACCGGGTAGGCGCTGTCGAGACGCCGCGCGACGTAGTTCGCCGATACCAGCGCGGCCTCGGTGGCCCGCCGGAGACCGTCGGGCCCCATGAGTCGAAGGTACATCCACGGGATCGCCAGGATGCCCGCGGAACCCCACGGCGCCGACGAGACGGGTCCGATGCCGGTGACGGGACCGGCCTCGGGGGCCAAGGGGTGATTGGGGAGGAAGGGCGCCAGATGCGACCGGACGGCAACCGGACCCACCCCGGGCCCGCCGCCACCGTGGGGGATGCAGAACGTCTTGTGAAGATTGAGATGCGACACGTCGGCGCCGAAGTGTCCGGGTCGAGCCAGGCCCACCATGGCGTTGAGGTTGGCGCCGTCGAGGTAGACCTGACCGCCGTGGCGATGCACGGTGTCGCACAGGGCCACGATGCCGGTCTCGAACACACCGTGGGTCGACGGGTAGGTGACCATCACGCACGACAGCCGATCGCCGGCCGCTGCACACTTGGCCTCGAGGTCGGCGAGGTCGACGTTGCCGTCACCGTCGCACGCGACAACCACCACCTGCATCCCGGCCATCACCGCGCTCGCTGCGTTCGTGCCGTGGGCCGACTGGGGGATGAGGCACACCGTGCGCTCGGCCGCATCGCCCCCGGCAGCCGCCTCGGCCGACCGCGCGGCCGAAGCCGCCGCCGCGGCCTGGGATCGATGCCAGGCCCGAATGGCGAGGAGCCCGGCGAGCTCGCCCTGTGAGCCGGCATTGGGCTGGAGCGACACGGCGTCGTACCCGGTGATCTCGCAGAGCGCGGCCTCGAGCTCCCGAATCATCTGCAGGTATCCACCCACCTGGGACACGGGGGCGAAGGGATGGATCGAGGCCAGCTCGGGCCAGGAGATCGGCAACATCTCGGCGGTGGCGTTGAGCTTCATGGTGCACGAGCCCAGCGGGATCATCGTCCGGTCGAGGGCCAGGTCGCAGTCGGCGAGGCGCCGGAGGTAGCGGAGCATCTCGTGCTCGCTGTGATAACGGTGGAACACCTCGTGGGCCAGGATCTCGTCGTCTCGACGGGCGCCGGGCGCGAACCCGTCGGGGGCCATGCCGTCGAGCCCGGCAACCGAGCCCTCAACCTCGAAGACCTCGGCCCAGAGCGTCTCGACGAGCTCTCGGGAGCTGGTCTCGTCGAGCGACACCCCGACCGTGTCGGCGTCGATCTCGCGCAGGTTGATCCGCTGCTCGCGAGCAGCCGCATGAACACTGGCCGCGCGACCAGGAACCCTGATCGTCAGGGTGTCGAAGAACGTGTCGTTCGCGATCTCGACGCCCCCGCGCCGGAGCCCCTCGGCGAGGATGGCCGTCAGCCGGTGCACCCGTTCGGCGATCGTCCGCAGGCCGTCGGGCCCGTGCCAGACGGCATAGAACCCCGCCATGACCGCCAGGAGCACCTGCGCCGTGCAGATGTTGCTGGTGGCCTTCTCGCGGCGGATGTGCTGTTCCCGGGTCTGCAACGCCAGACGCAGCGCCCGGCGGCCCTCGGAGTCGACCGACACGCCCACCAGTCGTCCCGGCAGCGACCGGGCGTGGAGCTCGTGACAGGCCAGGAACCCGGCGTGGGGTCCACCGAAGCCCAGCGGCACGCCGAAGCGCTGGGCCGAGCCCACGACGACGTCGGCGCCCGACGAGCCGGGGGAGCGCAGCAGCACGAGCGCGAGCAGGTCGGCGGTGACGGCGACGAGCCCGCCGGCGTCATGGACACGATCGATGAGCGGGGCCAGGTCGCGCACCGTCCCCGACGACGTGGGGTAGGCGAACAGCGCGCCGAACACGGTGGCCGGGTCGAGGTCGAGGTCCGGATCGCCGACGACCAGTCCGATGCCGAGGGGCTCCGCGCGCGTGGCGACCACGGCGATCGTCTGGGGATGACATCCGGCGTCGACGAAGAACCTGGGCGCCGCGTGCTTCGTGAGACGTCGCAGCATCGTCATGGCCTCGGCAGCGGCCGTGGCCTCGTCGAGCATCGATGCGTTGGCCAGGTCGCAGCCAGCGAGGTCGGCGACGAGCGTCTGGAAGTTCAGCAGCGCTTCGAGCCGACCCTGGGAGATCTCGGGTTGGTACGGGGTGTACGCCGTGTACCAGGCCGGGCTCTCGAGCACGTTGCGCTGCACGACCGGGGGAGTGACGGTGTCTGAGTACCCGAGCCCGATGAGCGACGTGAAGACCTCGTTGCGGGCGGCGATCGTCCGCAGCCGCGCCAGCACCGTGGCCTCCGGCGCCGCGACGGGCAGGGCCAGCGCCGTCTCGGAGCGGATCGACGGAGGTACGACGCGGTCGAGGAGCTCCTCGACCGAGGCGACCCCGATGGTCGCCAGCATCACGGCCCGGTCGGCATCGGTGGAGCCCACGTGTCGACGTTCGAACGCGGCACGGTCTTCGAGGTCGGTGAGCGGACGACGGGTCATGGGCCACCTCGGCGATCGACGTGCAGGGCGGGATGGCCGCCACGAACGGAATGGTTCGTGGCGCGCCGCTCGTTCACCCGCCGGACGCCCGGCGGGCCGTTCCCCACTCTGTCGCTTGACCTGAGAGATTCACGCCGCCGAGCCGGCTGCCCGATGACGCTTTCCCCGTCGGTGAGACGGTCCCGATGACGGGCCGGCTGCTCTCCAGAGGTGCCTGTTCCGTGCGGTTCGGTGGCCTGAGAGATTCCGGGGAGGTTGCTCCTTCGGCGCCCCGCCCGACCTGTACCAGCGCCACTCGAGGACTCTCCCGCACGATGTCGTCAGCCCGTGCAGGCTATCGCCGCCGTGCCGGTCGATGGGTGACGGTCAGGCCGGGGCTGCCGAGACGGTGACCGCGAAATCGCGCCCGAGCACGACGAGGCAGTCGAGGCCCGCGGCCGCCGGGATCTGCACCGGGTCGAAGAGCGGGACGGTCGCGGTGCGAGCGCCCGTGAACTCGGCGACGATCGACGCCAGGGCGTTGCAGTCGGGCTCGGACGTCGGGTGGAAGTAGACGGTGTTCTGGGGGTGCAGCTCGGTGTCACCAGCCGCTTCCGGCGCATAGCCGCGTCCGATGAGATCGTTCGTGAGGTCACGGGCCCCACCGGGGATCTTGGCCCCGTTGAGCACCAGGAATTTCACCTCGCCCACAGCACGGGTCGCGCTGCTGACGGGCGTCGTGGTCGTCGTCGTGCTCGCCGTCGATCCGGCGTCGGGGGTCGAACCGTCGGTGGTGCCGCCGTTGCCGGCTTCGACGATGATCGCGCCGGTGCCGTCGTCACCGGCCTTCGACGAGCCCACGAGCATGCCCACCAGGAACATCGCGAGCGCGACGAGCAGGACCTGCCACCGTCGGATCTCTCGCGTCCGCCCACTCCAGCCCGAATCCCAGCTCGGTCGGAACAGCGCCCCCACCCCCTCGAACCGTTCGTCTCGCGCCCCCTCGCTCGGGGGGAGCCCCCACGATGACACAGCGCAACCCTCGTGTGCGATGCCGCCAGCTGGAACGTGACGCAGCGGAGCCCCTTCGAGCCCGAGCCACTTGACATAAAGCCGAGCCACTTGACATAAAGCCGAGCCACTTGACATGAAGCCGAGCCACTTGACATAAAGCCGAGCCACTTGACATAACGACGAT
>VFJJ01000186.1 GCA_009886115.1 Actinomycetota bacterium | reverse complement strand
GTCGTGAGGGCGACCACGTTGATCGTGAGCTGGAACTGCAGGAACTTCCGGATGTTCTCGAAGACGCTGCGTCCCCACTGGATCGCCCGGACCATCGTGACGAAGTTGTCGTCGACGATCACGATGTCGCTGGCTTCCCGGGCCACCTTCGATCCTGAACCCATCGAGAACCCGACGTCGGCCGTTACGAGCGCAGGCGCGTCGTTCACCCCGTCACCAGTGACCGCGACAACCTCGCCCTGGCTCTGGAGCAGCTCCACCATCCGCTTCTTGTCGTCGGGCAGGGCCCGGGCCAGCACGGTGATGTGAGACAGGCGCTCGACCACGTCGGCATCGGGCATCGAGCGGAACTCGTCGCCTTCGAGGACGATGTCGCCTTCGGAGACGATCATCGAGCGCCGACCGATCTCGGTGGCGGTCTCGCGGATGTCGCCGGTGATCATCATCACCCGCACCCCGGCGCTACGACAGCGGGCCACCGCGTCGGGAACCTCGGCTCGGAGCGGATCGGAGATGATCAGGAGTGCGTCGAAGCGCAGCCCCTGGTCGATCTCGTCGGGGACGGTCGACGCCGGCTTGGATCCTGAAGCCAGACCGAGGGTCCGGTAGCCCCGACGGGCCGCGTCGCGCACGGTCTCGATGAGGCGCTCCTTGCTCTCATCGGTGACCGAGTGATCCTCGCCGTGCGTCGCGAGGATCGACGTGCAGTACCCGAGGACGATCTCGGGGGCGCCCTTCATGTAGACGGTGAGGTCGTCGCTGGTGCGACGGACGGCCGTGAGCATGTGCTTGCGGGTGCTGTTGAACTCCCGTCGGACAGCGACATCGGCGCTATCGCGGATCGGGCGGTAGTCGATGCCCTGGCCCACGATCCAACGCAGCAGCGCACCTTCGGTGCTGTTGCCAGCGACGACGGTCTGACCCTCCCGCTCGATGAGGTCGGCCGAGCTGTTGATCGAGATGGCCTCAGCCAGGTCACGGAATGGCTCGGCGGCCTGCTCGTGGCGGCCGATGGTCTCGAGCTCGTCGGAGCTCCAGCCCACTCCGACGAACTCGGCCGAGTGCAGGGTCATGTGCCCTGCGGTGAGGGTGCCGGTCTTGTCGGTGCAGACGATCGTCGCGGCCCCCATCGTCTCGCAGGCCGAGAGCTCCCGTACGAGGGCTTGTTCGGCGGCCATCTTGCGGGTCGTGAACGCCAGCGAGATCGTGACGGCCAGCGGCAACCCTTCGGGCACCGCGACGACAACGATCGTGATGGCGATGGTGATCGCGTCGATGATGAACGTGACGAAGTCCTTCGACCATTCGAGGTCGACGTCGTTACGGGCGAAACCCGAGATGATCAGCGCCAGGAACGTGATGATCGCCGCCCACTTACCGCCCGTGCCGATCTTCACGGCCAGCTTGGCCAACCGTTCCTGCAACGGTGTCGTCTTGTCCTTCTGGGCGATCTCTTGGCGGATCTTCCCGAAGGTGGTGTTGTCGCCGACCGTGAGGATGATCCCGCGCCCCGATCCGTCGAGGATGCGCGACGAGCCGTACAGATGCTCGCCCAGCTCCTTGGTGGTGTCAGGCTCGCCGGTGATGTGGGCCTCGTTGACCAGGAGGTCGTTGCCCCGGGCGAAGCGCATGTCGGCCGGAACGATGTCGCCCGTGTTGAGCTCGACGACATCGCCGACGACGAGCTCCTCGCTGTCGATCTCCTCGACGTCGCTGTTGCGGATCACGCGCACCTTCTCGCGCTGGGCGACCGCGTCGAGCGCCGTGTACTCCGACTGCGCCCGCATCTGGTTCAGCGTCCCCACCAGCGTCACGATGATCACGGCTGCGGTGATCGCCACGCCCTCGATGTAGTGGCCCGTGTACGCGCCCAGAGCCACCGAGATCACGGCACACAGGATCAGGATCCGGAGCACCGGATCACTCAGGGCTTCCTTCAGGAAATCCCAGATCGACTTGGTGGGCAACTCGCTGAACGAGTTGGCGCCATGGGTTCGACGGCTCTCTTCGACCTCAGTGCTCGTCAGCCCATGAACGACGTCAGTCGTGGGGGAATCGATGCTCACAGGGTGACGCCGAAGCTCTTGGCCATGGCGTCGAGGCCGCCCTGGAAACCCTGGCCGACAGCGCGGAACTTCCATTCCCCACCGTGGCGGTACACCTCGCCGAACACCATCGACGTCTCGACCGATGCGTCCTCGGAGAGGTCGTAGCGTGCGAGCTCCTCACCGTTGTCGTCGTTGAGGATGCGGATGAAGGCGTTGCGCACCATGCCGAAGTTCTGGTTGCGCTGCGCGGCTTCGTGGATCGTGACGCCGACCGCGATCTTGTCGACGTCGGCGGGCACCGTGGCCAGGTTGATACGCACGTTCTCGTCGTCGCCCTCGCCCGCGCCGGTCTTGTTGTCGCCGAGGTGCTCGACCGACCCGTCGCCCGACTTCAGCTGGTTGTAGAAGACGAAATCGCCGTCACCTCGAACGGTGCCACTCACGCCGCAGAGGTACACGCTGCCGTCGAGGTCGAACGCAGCGCCGTCGGTCTGGCGCACGTCCCAACCGAGGCCCACGGTGACCTTGGTGAGACCCGGCGCGGCCTTGCTGAGCGAGATGTTGCCGCCTTTGCTGAGCGAGATGGGCACCGCTTCCTCCTTGAAGTGAAGTTCATGAATCACAGATCAGGGTCGAAGTGTATGCGAGGACCGAGATCGGATGATCGCACCGCTTCACGACGGCGGGGCGAATCCCGACACGCCGGTCGTTACAGTGTAGATCCGGATTCGACCACGCCGATCAGAACCTCGATGGCGGCGAGGATCTCCTCGGCCGCTCCAGCACCATGCGTTCCCGGCGTCACGACGATCCCGGCGTCGATCTCGGCGTGCCCCGGCCGGAGGCCGACGTCGGCGTGCTCCAGCATCTGCACATCGAGGCACGAGTCGCCGGCCGCAACCACGGTCTCAGCGCCGGTCCGGTCGGCCAGGTGCGACACCGCGAGCCACTTGTCGAGTGCGTCGGGGAGCACGTAGAGCTTCCCGTGCTGCAGATCGGCCTTCCACCCGCGGAGCGTGAGTCGGTCGACGAGCGACGCCAACCAGTCGACCGGTACGGCGGCGCGGTCGACGGTCACCACGAGGTAGAGGTCGTCGCAGCGCCCGACCGAACGGCACCACGGCTGCTCGGCAGCCTGCTCGATGATCCCGGCGACGGTGCCGAGGGGCTCACTGGTCGACGAGATGAGGCGCTCGATGCGCTGCGACCAGACCTCGTCGGGACGGCCCTCGTCGAGGATCCTCCCGCCGTTGGCCACGATGGCGTAGCGACTGGGCGCCAACGGGCCGATCCTCGCGTACTGCGCCATGCTCCGCGAGGTCGTGGGCACGAACCACAGCCTCATCGACAGCTCGATGAGCGTCGCCAGCGCTCCGGGGGTCATGTAGCTGATCGGGAGGCTGTTTCGGAACTCGACCGGTTCGAGCCGATCGAGCGGCATCCCGGCTGCCCGGGCCGAGTAGATCAGCGTGCGATCGAGGTCGGAGGCGAAGAGCACGCTCACGTCGGGTCCTGCCGTTCTCCCGACGAGCGTGCGACCGGGGTCCCCGGTGCGATCGCCGCCCCGGCCGGATCAGCCGCGAGAGGTCGGATGATGCCGCATGCGGAGTACACCATGGTCAGATCCTCGACGATCTCGACCCCGCGCTCACGTGCGAGGAGTAGCACCGGACCCAGGTCACGGGCCCGGTCCGGGTTGATCAGCACCTTCCACGGCACTCGTCGCAGCAGAACGCGCGTCGTTTCCCCGACTCCGGGCTTCACCAGGTTGCTATCGGCGATTCCGAAGCGATCCTGGATCGTCCGGACGGCGGCGAGACCGGCCCATGTGGGGGCGCATCGCTCCCTCCGCGCCGATTCGGCGGCAGATTCGGTGGACCATGGAGGCTTACCAGCGGTTTCGCCGACCGAATCGAACGCCGCGGTGACCGTGTCGACGAACAGGTTCGACACGTCCTCCCCGGCGAGCTCGCGGTACCACTTGGCGCCGTGGAAGTCGCCGGGACCCACGAAGCGATCGTTCAGCACCGTACGACTGACGAGGCCCGACACCGTGGCGTTGAGGCAGGCCGACGGGATCAGGAAGTCGTCCCTGGTGCCGAACAGATCGGTGCAGTGTCCGGGGTCGGCAAGGACCGCCAGATCGGGGCGCAGGCCGGCGACGTGCAGCCCGTCGCACGCGGCCACGAGCTCCCTCAGGATCGCCCCCTTGCCCGTCCACCCGTCGACGAACTGGATCGTTTCGGCCCGGTGGCGGGCGAGGAGCCAACGCACCGCGACCAGGTCGATCCCGCGGCCCCGGATGATCGACAACGTGTAGTGCGGCGTGTCGATGCCGTGACGAAAACGCAGCCAGCGCCGGATCAGGACCCCGATGGGTGTTCCGGCCCGGGCCAGCGAGGCCAGCACCACCTCGGGTCCACGACGCTCGACGATCTGATCGCCGACGGCGGCCACGGCCGCGGCCACCCGCTGCGCAGAGGAGTGCAACGCCTCGATGAACAGGGCCTGATACGCCTCCGAGGGGCGGTACTCGACCGGGAGCATCTCGGAGTAGTGGCGACCGCCCTGGATGGCCTCCTCCCGCTCGTCGAGGGGTCGCTCCAGCGCGGCGTCGCCGAGGTCCTTCAACAGCCACGTGACGTCGGCGGCGGGGTAGCTCCCGAACGGCTGCGGCGGCTGCGGCGGCTGCGGCTCGAAGGAGGGCTGGGTTTGCGACCTGGGCGCAACCGTACGGGCGCCGGCCGGATCAGACCCCCGATCGCTCATCGATCAGCTCCGAGGAACACGATGTGCAGGTTCGCTGTCGCTCCGCAGCCAGCGACCGCGTGGACGAACGGCTCCAGCGCAGCGTCTCGACGGGGTCCGTCGAAGAAGACGAACACGTGGTCCCATCCCGGATGGCCGGCGGGCGCGAGGTTGTACACGAAGCTGGCCCGCCCCGGCTCGCCGGGCTCGTCGAACGAGATGCCGTGGCGCACGGCATATCCCGGCTCGTCCCGGATGAGGATCGGGCTTCGGGTCGTGGTCTGGTACGCGACCCCCCTCGCGTCGCAACGGAGCCGACGACCCATCGCCTCAGCCACACGCATCGGTGCGTACATGAACTCCTCGACGCCCAGGCACAGCACCGGCCCCGACCCGACGCCAGCGACGCACAGGGACGCAGCGACGTCGTGCGCGAACGCCTCCAGCGTCTTGGTGTCGGCCGCCGTCCAGCCATGGCGGGCATGGAGGACGGGTGCCTCGTCCCACGAGTCGACCGTCACCGTCAACGGACGGGGGCGACGGCCGTCGTCGAGCGACCCGGATGGCCGAGCTTCCCGACCGCGAGCGGTCGAATCGATGGTGCCGGCCTGGAGGGACACGACGTCGATCGTCACGCCCAGCTCGGCCTCGGTCGCGGTGAACGCAGCCCGGTCGTCGGGCCCCCGCCAGTCGAGGTAGGTGGCCAAACCGTAGTGACGACGGGGAAACGCTGCTTGCAACGCCCGAACCGTGTTGAGCGCCGTACGCCCGGTGGTGAGCTCGTCGTCGACCAGCAGTACGGGCCGGTCGTGGTCGAACCACGACGAGTCGGCGACGACCCGGTGCGAGGTGGCGTGCGAGTGCTCTTCCTCGAACCCGAACGCCAGCGGGCGCCCGCTCTCCGCCAGACGGGTGCTGTGCACGTAGGTCGTGGCGGGCCACACACGGGTCAGCTCGTCGGCGACGGCATGACCGAGCGCCGTTGCCGTCTCGGCGAAACCCAGCACGAGCGGTGCGCCGATATCGGGTCCCGGCCCACGGGCGAGCCCGAGACGATCACCCTCGGGTACGGCGGCGCCGGAGCGCTCGAGCCACCGACGGCCGAGGAGCGCTCCGAAATCCAAGGCCTCGCGAGGATCGACGGGGAGGTGCTTGCCCAGCACGGTGCTCACGAAGAGGTGCCCGCGCTTGTCGTTGCGCCGTTCGGCCATCTGAAAGAGGCGCCCGACGCCGAGGCCGTACGGGTCGTCGGTGATCGAGAACCCTCGGGAGGCGATTCCGTTCACGCGTGCAGCAGGTCGCGCCAGGTCACAGCGGGAGCGAGGACGCCGTAGCCCGTGGCTCGCTGGAGAACTCGGAGCGCCCACGGGCGATGGGGTCGAGCCTCGTTCATCCGCGCCCCGCCAAGTCCGGCGGAGGCCCCTGCGTGGATCCCTTCGTCGACGATGGCCAGGGCGTCCTGGTGGTCGTCGAACGGCACGGCGTGCATGGCGTTGACGATCTGGACGTGCGAGGGGTGAATCACCGTCTTTCCGCACAGTCCGTTCACGTGGTCGAGCCGTACCTCGCGCACGAGCCCGTCGACCGGACTCGACCGGTAGTACTCCCACACCGCGCCCGAGATCGGCAGCGCCTCGCCGGCTCGTCCGAACACGTTGACGATGTCGGCGATGACGTCGCGCACGACAGCGACATCCCAGATGGTGCTGTCGTGCGGTCTGCGCAACCCGAAGAGCCCGGAGAGGTCGGTGCCGCCGAGCCGGAGGCACGGAATCCGATCGCGATGCTCGTCGACGAGCGCGCGCACAGCGGCCAGCTCGGCCCTTCGGGTCTCGACGTGGGCGATGGCCAGCGACTCGAGGATGGGCATCACGAGCGCCTTCGGCGCAAGTGCCCGCGTGGCCTCGAGGTACGCGTGCCCGTTCTCGGAGCCGAACTTCGGAAGCACGAACCCGCTGATCGCCTCGGCCGTCAACACGGGACCGAGTGCTTCCACCAGACGGCCGATCTGCTCGGGTGCACGGACGCGCAGGAACACCCGGGGCAGGGCCAGCCCGTCGGCCAACGCCTCATCCAGCGCCTCGACCACGTTGGCCTCGGCTCGGTGCACGTCGGAATCGGCGATGGCATCTTCGAGGCACAGGACCGAGGTGGTCAGGCCGATCTCGGACGCCAACCAGTTCAGCTTCTTCGCCAGCCCGCCGTGCGTGGCCGGCGTGTAGAGCGTGGCTCCCAGGCTCATACCAACGAGTGAGATCGACGAGTTCCCGTCGATCTCACTCGGCGCGACTGCGAAGACCTCGTCCGATCGCTCGGGAGCCATGAAACCGAAGTGTCGCAAGGTGACGCGCCTTTTCCCTATGGACAGCTACTTCGATCCGGCAACCCATTTGAAGCCGAAACCGAAATGCTCGTCGCACTGCTTGTGCCCGGGAAAGTAGCGCTCTTCGTTGGTGACCACGACCTCGTCACCGATTCTACGGATGCTGCATGCCGCGACGAAGCCCACACCGCGCTCGGGAGAGGCCAGGCGCATGGCCACCTCCTGGTCCTCGTCGACGATCGTGAGGCGGCCACCGACGGCGGTGAAGTCGGTCGCGCCCTCGTAGATCATGGCGAAGACCACGACGAGGTCGACGAGGTCGGTGCGCTCGATGTAGAGGTTCTCGCCATCGGCGTCGAAGCCCGATCGGTCGTCCTTGTCGAGCAGGATGTAGGGCGGCTCGGTACGTGAGCCGAATCGACCACCGAGGGGTTGGATCACGCCGGCCGTGCCGTCGAGCAGACGCCACATGCAGCCCAGGTCGAGATCGGGAGCACCCGATCCCTCCTTGCGCCCGAAGAGGCTCTTCTTGGCGGGCTTGCTGGCACCACCGGCGTTGGGGTTGTCCCAGTTCAGGTTCACGTGGATCTTCTGGAATCCCGATCCCCCCTTGGCCAAGGAGACCCGAGCCGTCGATCCTCGCTTGTCGAGCGTGACCTTCGACAACGACAGCTTGGGACCGGCCGCGGGAGCCGGGGGCGCGCTCGGGGCGGGCGCGGCAGGCGGGGGTGCAGCCTGCGGTACCGGGGCCGGGGGCGGGGGCGGGGACGGGGACGGGGCAGCCGGGGCCGGCGCCGCAACATCGGACTCGCTGCCGCCGAAGTGGACGAGGAGAGCGCTCAAGCCGCCGTTGAATCCTGCGCCCACCGCAGCGAAGCGCCAGACGTCCTTGCGGTAGAGCTCGCCGATCATCAGGGCCTTCTCCTGGGAGAAGTCGGCACCGGCGAATGGGAAGCGGACCACCTCGGAGCCCCCGGCGACGATCCGGAGGTGGCCCCGGCTGATCTGCGACATCGTCCCTGCACCGTCGATCGTGGCCGTGAACACCAGCTTGTCGATCGACGCCGGAACCCGGTCGAGATCGACGCTGAACGTCTGCTTGTCGCCGTCGGCCGTGCCCTTCAAGGTGATGGCGCCCTCGGGCGAGGCGGTCTGGTTGAAGAAGACGAAGTAGCGATCGTCCGAGAGCTTGCCCGCAGCGTCGACACCGAAGCAGGAGATGTCGATGTCGGGGTTCCCGTCGGCCTGGACATCGATGCCGACGACGAAGCTGGTCGCCGACGTGAGGTCGCTTACCTTGCTCTTTTGACCTCGGGAGAAATCAGCCACGACGACACCTTTCGAGAATGACGTGGCGGCCCAGCCGACATCGCGGCGTGCCGCAACAACGACAACGCCCCGGCAGGCTGAGGCCGAACCGGGGCGCTGCCAACGAGATTCGGGACCGCTATGCGTTGACGCCGAAGTTGCGAGCCAGCGGCCCGAGGCCGCCGACGAAGCCCTGGCCCACGGCACGGAACTTCCACTCGCCGCTCGCGCGGTAGACCTCGCCGAAGATCATGGCGGTCTCGGTCGAGGCGTCCTCGGACAGGTCGTAGCGGGCGAGCTCGGTTCCCGAGTCCTTGTTGGCGACCCGGATGAACGCGCCCTGCACCTGGCCGAAGCTCTGCTTGCGGGTCTCGGCGTCGTGGATCGTCACGCAGAACGCCATCTTGTCGACCTCGGCAGGGACGCCGTCGAGGTTCACGTTGACGACCTCGTCGTCGCCCTCGCCCTCGCCCGTCTTGTTGTCGCCGGTGTGCTCGACGGAACCGTCGGACGACTTCAGGTTGTTGTAGAAGATGAAATCACCGTCGGATCGCACCTTGCCCGTCGACGTCAGCAGGAACACCGAGGCATCGAGGTCGTAGGCATCGCCGTCGGTGGCCCGGATGTCCCAGCCCAGTCCGACGTGGAGATTCTTCATGCTGGGGTCGGTCTTGGAGAGCGAGACGTTCCCGCCCTTGCTGAGAGAGACGCTCATGGGGACTCCTTGGGTGAAAGGGACTGGGTTGAAGGGTAGTCCGAAAAATCCTCCGAAGAGGCTGGAGTGTGACGCCGTCAGCCGATCGGACGGCCGAGCAGCGCCAGGTACTCCTCACGCCGGCCACCCAGCGCAGCGGTGGCCGAGCTGATCATCACCCATCCTTCGGACGCGTAGGCCATGATCGCCTGCTCCACCTGGTCGGCGTTGAGCTTGCCGGCGAAGAAACGATCACGCTGGGTGAGAACCTTGTACTCCATCGGCGGCCCCGAGAGCTGCGGACCGAGCCCGGTCAACGACACCGTCGAGCCGAAGAGCGACAGGGCACTGACGGGCGCCGCCGCTCCTGGAGGCGGAGGCGGAGGTGGTGGAGGAGGCGGGGAAGGCGCAAGCCCAGCGGCGGGCAGCGACGGCGACGCCAAGGGAGCCAGCGGCGGAGCGGCGGGCGCCGGTGGCGCCAGGATGGGGGACGGGGAATCGCTGGCGATGTCGCCACCGAAGGTACGCACCAGCGTCTCGAGACCGCCGACGAAGCCCTGACCGACGGCGCCGAAACGCCAGCCGTCGCGCTGGTAGAGCTCGGCGGCGATGATCGACTGCTCGTTGGTGAAGTCGGCCCCGTAGTACGGGTACTTCAGGACCTCGGCCCCGGCGGCAACGATCCGCACATGACCTCGGGCGATGTCGGCCATCGTGCCGCCGCCCTCGAGGTTGATCGTGAAGACCAGGCGCACCACCGAAGGCGAGAGCGCCGCCAGGTTGATCGAGAAGACCTGTTCGTCACCCCCGTGCGGACCGACGGATCGGATGGCCCCGTCGGGCGACACCGGGTTGTTGAAGAACACGAGATGGTCGTCGTCGATCAACCGGTCGTTGGCGTCGAGCGCGAAGCAGCAGATGTCGAACACCAAGTTCTGGGCGCTCGACACGTCGATGCCCACGTTGAGCTCGGTGGCGTTCGTGTGATCGCTGAGACGCGATTTTTGACCCCGGGCGAATTCAGGCATGGTCTACACGTGGACGAGGTCGCCCTCGCCGTACCAGCCCTTCTTCATCTGTCCGTACCGGAAGCTCTGTACGGCGACCGCGCCCTTCTTGTTGGCCTTCTCGGCCATCTCCTGCTTGACCTGGATGAGGTTGGCGTTCTGCTTGCCGATCTCGATCCGTATGTGCTCGAAGGCCCGAGCGCCGGGGATCACCCCCTCGACGAAGAAGACCCCACCCATGCTCGAACCCGAGACGCCGAAGCGCTCCTCCACGTCACACCTCCCGGCCGAAGACGATGATCACTTCGTCGCGATCGCCACCCAAGCTCGCGGTCGCCATGGTGACGACCCGCCAGCCCTCTGACGCATAGGCGTTGATCGCCTGTTCCAGTTGATCGGGGTCGAACCGATCTCCCCACATCTTGTCCTTCTGGGTCATGACCTTGTATTCGACTCGCACGGGCCGTCCCTCCGCTGTCTGGCGGCCACGATCGTAGGCTCGCCGAGCGGGTGCTGCGCGCCACTCGCTGCCCCGTCGCCGCTCGAGCCCGCGACGGTCCACCGTTCGGCCCTCCGGGGTCGATAGCTTGCCGGCCGTGGCCACGACGAGGGTATGGATCAATCGAATGTTCTCGTCGGGCTGGCACCTTGCGCGGTTGCTGCGCGAGAGCAACCCCGAGATCCACATCCGGGCCACCCATGATCTGCCCGATTCGCTGGTGCTCGCCGCGGCCGACGAGCGCGGTGGGGAGTCACCGCTCCAGGGCGACGACTACGTCACCTGGGCGCTCGAGCAATGTCACCACCACGGGATCGACGTGTTCTGGCCGCATCATCGCCTCGGGGCCATCGCCGACCGTCTCCCCGCCTTCACGGCTGCCGGGGTGGCCGTGGTCTGCGCGGCTCCCGACGGCGCGACCTATCGCATCCTGGCCGACAAGGTCTCCCAGCTGGAGGTCTGTCGAGCGGACGAGGTTGCTCGCATCCCGGTCTACGAGGCGGTGACGACGATCCCGGAGTTCCGAGCCGCCGTCGACCGTCTCGCTGCTGGCGGGCACACCGTCTGTTGCAAACCGGCGCGAGCCGAGGGAGCGACGGGCTTCCGCATCGTCACCGACGAGGCCCCGTCGTTGTTCACCCCGGCGGGCGTGCAGATCTCCCGGGCCGAAGCCGAACGAGCCTTGGCTGTTGCCGGCGAGCCCTTCCCGGCGCTCCTCGTGTCCGAGTACCTGCACGGCTTCGAATGGTCGATCGACTGCGTCGCGTGGAAGGGGGAGCTGGCCGTGGCCGTCGCACGGCGCAAGGTCGACGGGCGTGTGCAACGCGTCGAGCCGGCCGACGATCTCATCGAGGTTGCCCGACGAGCTGCCGCGACGTTCAACCTCTCATACACGTTCAACGTTCAGGTTCGAGAAGATGCCGGTGGCACGCCCACGATGTTGGAGATCAACCCGCGCATGGCTGCAGGCACGAGCGTGTCGTGCGCCGGATCGGGCGTGAACCTTCCTGGCCTGGCCCTCGACTACGCCCTGACCGGCGCCACCTCCCTGGTCGCCCCGCCTGTCGTTCCTGCTGCCGGGGTGACGGTCAGCCGCATCGAGCAGATGGTGGTGCTCACGCGCTGAGCACCGGGGTGCAAGGCTGCCATCATGGAGTTCGGCGACACCGTACGACGGCGGCGGATGTGTCGCGATTTCGACGGCCGTCCAATTGCCGCGGGCATCCTCGACATGCTCATCGACCAGGCCCGCCGGGCGCCTTCGGCCGGGTTCAGCCAGGGCACCGGCTTCCTCGTGCTCGACGAGCCCCGCGAGCGGGATCGATTCTGGGAGGTGACCCTTCCCGCCGTCGCCCGCGCCGGGTTCGCGTTCCCCGGGTTGCTCCGGGCCCCGGCGATCGTCATCCCGCTCGCGCACTCGCAGGCCTACGTCGACCGCTACGCCGAGCCCGACAAGGCCCGAGCCGGCCTGGGTGAGTCGGCCGAGGCGTGGCCCGTCCCCTACTGGCTCGTCGACACGTCGTTCGCCACCATGACGCTGCTGCTCGGCGTCGTGGATGCCGGGCTCGGCGCGTTGTTCTATGCGCTCGACGACTACGGCCCTCTGCGCGATGCGTTCGACGTGAGTGGCGACTGGCAGCCGATCGGCATCGTCGCGCTGGGCCATCCCAGCGCCGAGGCGTTGTCGCGCCCGGTGGGATCGGCTGCGAGCCGACCCCGGCGCTCGTTCGACGACGTGGTTCGAAGGGGCTCCTGGGGCGCGTGAACGCGCGCCTGTCGGGGCCAGCGTGGCGGTCCACGTGGCGGTCCACGTGGCGGCCGGCGGGCCCGAGCGATAGAACGCCGGCCATGCGCTACTGCCTGTCGTTGCAGACCGACCAGGTCGACCGGGGTGACGAGTTCACGTCGTTCGACGGCGTTTCGGCCGTCGCCCGGGCTGCGGAGGATGCCGGGATCGACGCCGTGTTCGTGACCGAGCATCCGTTCCCCGAGGACGAGTGGATGGCCAGCGGTGGTCATCACGCGCTCGATCCCTTCGTGGCGCTCAGCTTCGCCGCCGCGGCAACCACTCGCCTCCTGGTGCTCACGAACCTCTGCGTCGTCCCGTACCACAACCCGTACCTGCTCGCGAAGGCTGCGGTGAGCCTCGACGTGCTCTCCAAGGGCCGCCTGATCCTGGGCTGCGGTGCTGGCTATCTCGAAGCCGAGTTCGCCGCTCTCGGCCAGGATTTCGACGATCGCAACGACCGCTTCGACGACGCCCTCGTCGCCATGAAGGCCGCCTGGAGCGGAGCCTCGGTCGAGGTCGCGGCTTCGGGTCGCTCCCACACGATGGCGCCCCGACCCGTGCAGCAGCCCCATCCCCCGATCTGGATCGGAGGGAACTCGAACCGAGCGGTTCGGCGGGCCGTCGAGCTGGGCGATGGCTGGATGCCGTTCCCCAACCCGGCTTCGCTGGCCGCACGCCGCAAGACCGCAGCCCTGGAGACCGTCGACGAACTGGCGTCGCGACTCGCCATGGCGGCCGACCACGCCGACGCCATCGGGCGTCCCCGGTTGCGCGACGTGATGTTCGCCGCCGTGGGGGTGGGCGCCTACGGCACGTCCGGGTGGGACGGTTCGGCGTTCGGTCAGGTCGTCGAACAGCTCGGTGCCTTGGGCGTGACCATGGTGGGCCTGCATCTTCCGGCACCGAGCCGGGCCGCGTACCTCGATCTCATCACCGGCTTCGGAAGTGACGTGCTGCGGTGAGCGCCACCTCGGGATCGACGGGCGACACCGGCTCGACGAGCGGCCCGGTCCGCTTCGACGGACGCGTGGCCGCTGTGACGGGGTCGGGGCGGAACCTGGGTCGGCTCTACGCGCTGTGGCTCGCCGAGCGAGGGGCCCGGGTCGTCGTCAACGACATCGGCGTGGCCATCAGCGACACCGACGGGCTGGGGACGGCGCCGCCGTCGAACCCGGCCCACGACGTCGTCGCCGAGATCCTCGCCGCAGGCGGCGATGCCGTGGCGAGTACCGAGTCGATCGCCACCGTCGAAGGCGGCGCGGCCGTCGTGGCCAAGGCCCTCGACACCTGGGGCCGGATCGACATCGTGATCAACAACGCCGGTGTCGTGCGCCAGGCTCCGTTCGCGGACGTGACGCCCGAGCTGCTCGACCCGGTGCTCGAGACCCAGGTGGGAGGCGTGTTCAACGTGACCCGTCCCGCGTGGCGGCACATGGCCCGGCAGGGGTACGGGAAGATCCTCAACCTCTCCTCGGGCGCAGCCATCTACGGGATCCCGAACATGGCGCCGTACGCGGCCGGCAAGGCCGCGGTGATGGGGCTCACCCGGGAGATGGCCGCCGAGGGCCGTCCGCTCGGAATCACCGTCAACGCGCTCATGCCCATGGCCAAGACCCGCTACGAGACCGGGCTGGGGACGATCCCGGCGTCGCCCGAGCTGTTCGCCTGGTTCGGGCACGAGTACATCGCGCCGCTCGCACTGTGGCTCGTGCACGAGCACTGCAACGTGACCGGCGAGATCTTCACCGTCGGCGCCGGCTACATGGCGCGCGTCCTGATCGGGGTGAACGAGGGATTCACCAAGCGCCCGTTGAGCATCGAGGACGTGCGCGATCACATGGCCGAGCTGATGGCCGAGTCGCCCATCAGGGTGTTGCACCTCGGCGAGGCCGACAGCGATCGCATGCTCCACGGTTTCGACCCGCCACCCGCGGGGTGACCACGAGCACCCGCCCGCTCGGGGGCTCACCCGGCCCGCCGTTCGCCACCGGCGGCCCGTCGCAGCGCCTGCCCCACGGTTTCTTCGCGATTTCGCGCACCCCCGGTGCGAAATCGCGAAGAATCGAGGTGGAGGGCCGTGGCGATGTCGGACACGACCTGAGCCCGGGTGCTCGCCGAGGTGTAGACCAACACCGTCCCCATCGAGGTCAGCCGATTCCGACGGGCCCGGTCGGAGTCGAAGGCCGAGCGGGACCGGTGCGGATCCCAGCCGTCGTACTCGAAGAAGATGGGCCCCTCCGGGTAGGCAAGGTCGATCCAGTACGTGTGGCCATCGACCGTGACGGGATGCTGCTGGACGGGGACGGGCAGACCCGCTGCGACGATCCAGCGATACAGGATCACCTCGGGGCGGCTGTCGGCTCGCTCGTACTCGACGCCCCGCGCTGCCATCAGGCGTGGTAGCGCTCCCGGGGAACGCCGACCGGGTCCGGCGCGCAGGGCGAGCATCTCGTTCATCTGTTCGACGGTCACCATCCTGGTCACGAGGGCCTGATCGAGCGTCGCAGTCAGCGCTGATGCCGACAGGCGTGGCGCCACGTCGCAGAGGGTTCGGGCGATCGAGGTGATCGGCCAGCCACCCAGACGGGCCTGGTGCACCCCATCGATCATCGAGGACGAGTGCACGACCACCCCTCGGAGGCGGGGCCATCGTCCGTTGGGCACCGTGACTTCCGGTGGCGGCCGGAGGCGGCCGTCGAAGCCGGGGAGGCCCCACAGGACCGCGGCCGCAGCGTGGGACACGCGCACCCCTTCGCCCGCCGCGAGCACCGCGGTCATCACCAACCGCTCCCACGACGGCGGGACGCCTGCGAAGACATACACCCCTTGGGCGACCCGGACGAGCGAGCCGGTGCGTACGGCCCGCTCCAGATCGCGACGGGAAACCACCCCGAGGGCCTGCCTGGTCGTGATCAGGCCGAACTGAGTGCTGGCGATGGAACCCACCCGCTCGAATCTCATGCGCCCCATGATGCCGATGGGGTACGACAGTCTCGCCCGGTGGGCACGGCCCGACGCAGCGCCCGACTGACGATTTCCTCGCGATTTCGCGCACCCCCGGTGCGAAATCGCGAAGAAAGATGGATCTACACGATGACGTGGCCGCAGTTGACGGCGAACCATTGGCCGGTGACGGGGCGTGACAATGCCGAGGCGAGGAAGACGACCGAGCCGGCGATCTCGGACGAGTGCGGGAGGTACCTCAGGCAGGTCTCGGATGCCACCTCGTCGTACACCTGCTGGAACGGCACGCCCCGGGCGTCGGCCTGGCGCTGGAGATAGCCCTCGACCGACGGGCCCCAGATGAAGCCGGGATGGATCGAGTTGACGCGAATCCCGTCGGGGCCGAGCTCGCGAGCCAGGCTCTTGGTCACCGACAGCAGGGCGTTCTTCGAGGACGCGTAGGCCCCGAAATTGGCCTTGTACTGGAACGTCGACTGCGTGTTCACGTTGATGATTCGCCCGTCGCCCGTGGGCTTCATCAGCGGGACGAGCGCCCGTACCAACTGCAGCGTCCCGAAGAAGTTGATCTCCATCGTCTGACGCCACACGTCGAGGTCGGCGGTCATCGCAGCGGAGTAGTCGCCCTCGTGGAAGGCGTTGTTCACCAGCACGTCGACCCGTCCGAACTCGGCGTGGCACACCTCGGCGACGTGCGCGCAGTCGTCGAGCGACGTGATGTCGCACCGGATGGGGACGGCTCGGCGTCCGAGCGCCTCCACCTCGGCGGCGACCTCGAGCGTCTTGGCCTCGGTGCGCGCCAGCATCACGATGTCGGCGCCTTCAGCGGCCAAGGCCAACGAGATGTCGCGGCCCATCCCGGGGCCGATGCCCGAGACCACAGCCACCTTCGCGTCACAGAGTCCCATGGTGGAACAGCCTTTCAATCGTTGAGGAGGGGGGCGACGCCGGCATACCAGGCATCCATCTGGTCGCAGAGCTCCTCGACCGACCGGTTGCGGAAGCGGATCTGCAGATGGTTGGCGCCCGCCGACTTCCACTCCCGCATCCGCTCGGCGAGCTGCTCGGGTGTTCCGACGAGCGTCGGACGGTCGCTCACGTCCCAGCTCGGCGTTCCCACGTACATGACCTCGGTGATCGCACCGATGTCGAGCGGGCCCTCTCGGCCGATTCGGGCCTGGTGCTCCCTGACGTAGGCGATCTCGGCAGCGAGCTCGGCCAGGGGTGTGCCCTGGGGGACCCAGCCGTCACCGTGCTCGGCCACCCGTCGCAGCGCGGGCTTGCCCCGTCCGCCGATCCACACCGGAATGTGGTCCTGGACGGGACGCGGGCCGAATCCCCAGGATCCGTCGAGCGACCACTCGCCGGCCGTGACGGTCGGGTACTCCTCGTCGAACACGGCCCGGATGACCGTCAAGGCGTCGTTGGCCAACCGGCCGCGGTTCACGAAGTCGGCGCCGAGCAGGTCGTACTCGCCCTCGGCCCAACCCACGCCGATCCCGAGGATCGCCCGCCCTTTCGACAGCTTGTCGAGCGTGATCCACTGCTTGGCCGTCACCAGGGGATGGCGGAATCCCAGGATCGCCACGTTCGACAGCAACCTGACCCGAGTGGTGTGCGCGGCCAGGAACCCCAGCGTCGAGAGCGTCTCGTACCACGCCGAGCCCATGTGGGCCATGGGGACGGCCGTGTTCACGGCAACGTGGTCGCACACCCCGATGTAGAAGAACCCCGCCTCGTCGGCCTTGCGGGCCATGGTCGCCAGCTCGTCGGCTCCGGCCGTCCACTCCCAGGGCTCGATGAAGTGGGCGCTCTGGGCCTGCACCTGCAGCTGCATGCCGTACACGAGCTGACCTGCGGGGATGAGGCTGACCGGCATCGCGCACTCCGGGAGGCTGGGCGGGTTTCGGGCCGGAGGCTACCGCCGACTCCTCGGCCGCCACCCGACGGACCGGGCACCGCTGCAGCGCTACAGGCGGCGATCGCACCGGTCGATGCTCTCCGAGGCTTGCTCGAGCCCCGGACACTCATGACCGAC
>VFJJ01000209.1 GCA_009886115.1 Actinomycetota bacterium | reverse complement strand
CCTCCAGAACCGCAGCCAGCTGCCGAGCGGCAGCCGGGCGCCGATAACGACAGAGGTAGTTCTGAGCTACTCATCAGTAGCCAGTGACCAGCAACCGACCGCCGACGTCCACCTCGAAGGTCTCGGCGTCGCCGATGGGCCAACCCTCGACGGCTCCAAAGGGCACACTCGGCGACCCGAACGCCGCGAGCCCGATGCGTTCCGCCTCAGCGGACGGGGTGGGTGAGGACGGCGACGATACGTTCGAAGCGCGGATCATCGTCGCCCGCGATGCGCCCCACCCAACGGAAGACTTCCGCCGCGTCGATGGCCGTCCAGAGGTCGAGCATGGCGCCGATGTCCACCCAGTCCTTGGGGCGATTGAAGATCACCTTGCAGACCACGAGATGCTCGGCGGCGAGTATCGAGATCGCCGAGTCGGCGAACGGCACCATCCGGCGCCGCGCTTCGGCAGCATCATGGAACGGGTCGTAGGCGAAGAAGAGGTCGATGGGCGTCGACTCCCAGTGCACGCGCGCCTGCCCGTCCCGCTCGACCAGCGCGGCAACACCTCGGTCGCCGATGGCGACGCCGAGAGCCCCGAGCCGCTCAGCGACCTCCGGGAAGCCCGTGACCGGAACGAAGACGTTCAGGTCGATGTCGATCGTGGATCGCGGCTCTGCGTAGTACGCAAGGGCCAACGCCCCGCCGAACGCGTGCGGGAGCATCTCGAGCGCGCCGGAGATGGCGAGCACCTTGTCGACGAGCGAGAAACGGTTCACCTCGACACGAGGCGCGGCGCTCGCAGGACCGGGCTTCGAGGTCGAGCCGGGATGGCGTCGGCCAGGCCCAGCACCTCGATGAGTCGACGCCCATGCTCAGCGACATCGACTGGCGGCTCGATGTCGCAGGTCGGAATGGGAACGGCGTCGATGCGAAGCCGATGCCCCGTGGATTCGACCAGCCGCTGGAGCGTCGCCGAGGTGGGATCTCGATGGCCCCGCTCGTACGCCGAGATCACGGGCTGCGACGTGCCCGCGCGCCGGGCCAGCTCGCTCTGGGTCAGCCCCGATCGTCGGCGAGCATCTCGGAGCACGGTGGCGGGGTCCATCGTGCCAGTATATCTACTTGTCTATATTCTCGAACCAAGGGCCCGGCCCCGAACCGCGTTCGATGCCGCGCTGGGAGGCGACGGGGGGTCGGCCGTCACCACGGCCGTCCCGCGTCCGCCGTCCGGCGTGTCTCGTCGGCATCCTTCTGAAACAGGTGCCCGAGGTCCGGGGCAAACCATCGCACTGCCCACCTCGGGCTCGAGCCGCTGCTGGAGCTCGACCTCCGCCTCGGATCGGAGAAGGCACCGGGGCGTGCCTGGCGGTCCCGCTGGTGCAGGCGGCGGTGCGGGCGCATCGAACCATGGCCGAGCTCCCTGGCCCCTCGTGACGATCGCGGTTGCGCCGTTGGTCGTCGGCTCAGCGGACCGGTTCCCGACGACGGGCGTGGGGAGCCTCCCAGCGACCTGGGGAACGCCGCCGGGGGGGCAGCCCCGGGAACCCGTACGGTGTACCGAAGATGTGAGCCAGCAGAGCCCGAGGCCCGAGGAGCGCGAGTGCAATGACGCCCCAGCCGTTCACGATCGCCGTCGCCGACGACGTTGTCGAAGACCTCCACCGCCGGCTCGACGCGACCCTGTGGCCCCAGACCATCGCCGGCGCGGGCTGGGACTACGGCAGCGACCTCGGATACGTCCAGGGGCTGTGCCGGCATTGGCGCCACCGCTACGACTGGCGCCTCCACGAGCGCCGGCTCAACCAGCTTCCCCAGTACCTGGTGACACTCGACGGTCTCGACGTGCACTGCGTCCACGTTCCCGGCCGCGGACCGGCACCGCTCCCACTCGTGATCACCCACGGCTGGCCCAGCAGCTTCGTCGAGATGGTCGAGGTTCTGGGGCCGCTCACCGACCCGGGCGCCCACGGCGGCGATCCGGCCGACGCCTTCCACGTCGTCGTGCCGTCGCTTCCCGGATATGCGTTCTCGTCGCCCCCGACCGAGCGCGGGACGGGTATCGACCGGGTGGCCGACCTGTGGGTGCAGCTGATGGCGGCTTTCGGGTACGAGCGCTTCGGATCCCAGGGCGGCGACTGGGGATCGGCCGTCACCACCGCGCTGGCCGTGCGGCACCCCGAGCGTCTCGTCGGCATCCACCTGAACATGGTGGCCCCACCGTTCGACGCCGCGACACTGACGGCCGAACAGCGGGTCTGGGCCGACGCGCTGGCGACGTATCGCGACGCGGAGTGGGGCTACGTGCACCTCCAGCGGACGAAGCCGCAGACCCCGGCGTTCGCGCTCACCGACTCCCCCGCCGGGCTCGCGGCGTGGCTCGTCGAGAAATGGTGGCGCTGGACCGACTGCGTCGGCCCCGACGGCGTGCGGCGCCTCGAGAACCGCATTTCGATCGACCAGATGTGCACGGTCCTCACGATCTACTGGGCCACCCGGTGCATCGGACCGTCGATGCGGATGTACGCCGAGACCTTCGGGCCCGGATCGCAGATCCCCCGCCCACGCGTCGACGTCCCGACCGGCGTCGCACTCTTCAACGAGATGAACCGGCCGCCGCGGGAGCTGATCGAGCCGCACTTCAACCTCCACCGCTATACCCGCATCGACGACGGCGGGCACTTTCCCGCTATGGAGAACCCCGGTGCCCTGGTGCACGAGATTCGCGAGTTCTTCCGCCCCTTGCGCTGAACGGGAAACGGTGGACCTCCTTGCCATCGCCATCGCCATCGCCATCGCCATCGCCATCGCCGATGCCGGGCGACGGGAGCCGGGCGACGGGAGCCAGAAACGGACGCTTACAGGCGACCAGCTTCGATGACGCGGGCCAGGAAACGGCGGGTGCGGTCGTGCTGCGGGTCGGACAGGAGCTGAGCTGGCGGGCCCGCCTCGAGGACCCGGCCCCCGTCGAGGAAGGCCACGGTGGTCGCGACATCGCGCGCGAAGCCCATCTCGTGGGTGGCCAGCACCATGGTCATGCCCCCGGCGGCGAGCTCGCGGATCACGCCGAGCACCTCACCGACGAGCTCGGGGTCGAGGGCCGAGGTGATCTCGTCGAGGAGTAGCAGCTCGGGATCGCCGATCAGCGCTCGCACGATGGCACCGCGCTGTTGCTGGCCGCCCGAGAGCCGGTCGGGATACTCGCGGGCCTTGTCGGCCAAGCCGAAGCGGGCGAGCAGCTCCATGGCCCTGCTCTCGGCCTGAGCCTTGGGGACCTTGCGGACCCGACGCGGCCCCAGGGTGACGTTGTCGAGCAGGGTCATGTGCCGGAACAGGTTGAACGACTGGAACACGATGCCGATGCGCTTGCGGACATCATTGGCGTTCACGCCGGGGCCGGTGATCTCGTGACCGTCGAGGACGATCTGGCCCGAGTCGACGATCTCGAGCAGGTTCACGCACCGCAGGAGAGTCGACTTCCCGCTTCCCGAGGATCCGATGAGGCACACCACCTCGTGCTCGGTCACCTCGAGCGACACCCCGTCGAGCACCCGGGTGGCGCCGAACGCCTTGTGCACCTCACGAATCGCGAGCTTCGGGGGGACGCTCATGCCAACGCCTGCGATCGTCGCGCCCGCTCCCGGCCCGTGTACCAGTCGGCGAAACGGGCCAGGGGCACGCTGATGAGCAGGAACAAGAACGCGGCGGCGATGTAGCCCGTGTAGTTGAACGTGTTGCCCTTGTACACGTCGGCGGCCTTCACCGCCTCACGAATGCCGAGCACGCCGATGAGGGCGACGTCCTTTTGCAGGCTCACCAAGGTGCTGAGCAGAGCCGGGATGACGTTGCGGACCGCTTGGGGCAACACGGCGAAGCGCAACGACTGCCATTGCGTGAGCCCCAACGCCCGCGCCGCCGAGCGCTGGCTGTCGTGCACCGACTCGATCCCGGATCGAAACACCTCGGCCGTGTACGCCGAGTACGAGAGCACCATGGCGGTAACGCCCCAGAACACGGCGCTGCGCGGCACCCCACCGATGTCGAGGGCGGGAACCCCGAAGCCCAGAAGGAGGATCACGAGATAGACGGGTATCCCGCGGAACAGGTCGATGAACACCACGCTGAGCAGACGCAGCGGAAAGAACACCGCTCCCCGCAAGCTCCGCAACACCGCGATCACCAGCGACACCACGAGCACCGAGGGCGCCGCGTAGACGAACATCTTGATGTCGAGCCAGAATCCCTTGCGGATGGACGGGAACACGGTCCGAAAGTCGTCGACGGAGAAGTACTGCTTGCGCACCTTCGGCCAGTTGTCGCTCGTGGCCACGAGGACCACGACGACGGCGAAGAGGGTGACCGTGCTGGCGAAGGCCACCAACGCGCCACGCGCGCCCTCCTCTCGGAGCAGGGCGCGCGCGGCCGATCGTCGGTTGGTGTCACGGGGTGGCCCCATGGGGACACCGCCGGACACGGTCACTCGGTCAGCGTGGGGATGTCGCCGCCCTGGCTCAGCCATAGCTCTTCGATGGCGTCGAGCGATCCGTCGGCCTTGATGGCGGCGAGCGCCTCGTTCACGCACGCCACCAACGGGTTGCCGTCCTCGAACAGGAGGCCCAGCTCCTCGGCGTCGCCCACCCGGGGCAGGACGCCCACGATCGAGGCCTCCGGGATCTCGACTGCGGTGATGAAGTATGCGGTGGGGAGGTCGAACACGATGCCGTCGACCTGGCCGGCGTCGAACGACGACTTGGCCGCGGCGTTGTCGTCGAAGACGAGCGCGTCACTGTCGGGTTGGATGACCGTGTCGATGTACTCGAGGCTGGTCGTGCCCACCGCCGCGCCCAGCTGGGCGTCCTTGAGCTCGGCCAGCGACGCGGCCGAGGCGATGTCGGCATCGGCTGCGGCGATGAGCGCTTGCTCGACGGTGTAGTACCCGTCGGAGAAGTCGACGACCTCGTCGCGATCGGGCGAGATCGAATACTGCTGGACGTTGAAGTCGAAGTCCTTGGGCCCAGGGGCGATGGCCTCGTCGAACCCGGTTCGCACCCACACCACCTGGTCGGCGGTGAAGCCCATCTGCCCGGCGAGCGCATACACCAGCGCGCTCTCGAAGCCCTGCTGGTTCGTGGGATCATCGTCAACCATCCACGGCGGGAACACCGGCTCACCCGTGGCCACGGTGAGGGTGCCCGGTGTCTTCAACGCCAACTGGTCGACGGCGCACCCACCAGCGTCGGCACCGGTGCTGGCCGCCGCCGTCGTGGCCCCGGCGTCGACCGTGGTCTGGGTCGAGCTGGCCGGCGTGGCGGCATCGTCATCGTCGTCGCCGCACGCCGCAGCCACGAATGCGATGCCCAACAGTACAGCTGTGAACGCCGTGCGTCTCATGTCTGGTCCCTTCCCTGGGCACACAGCGGGCCCGGGTGTCATCCAACGCGAGCTTCGAACTCTAATCAGACCGCCCGAGATCGAGCGGGACCGGCCCGGTCCGGCTCGCGGCGTCCTCCGACGCGTCGATCTTCAACGGGACATTCGAGAGAACGGACCGCGCCACGCGGCGAGAGGATGCAACGGTGCAACGGTGACTCGTCGGTTGCCGGGCAAGGTGAAGACCGCCCGGATCTCCCGGCGTGCACCCACGGGCGTGAGGCCTCACGCGTTGACGGGCGGCTCGGCCGCTCGTTACCGTCCGGCGGGCGGCCGGTTCCCTCCGGGCGCCGAACAGCCGATCCAACGATCACGGACGAGGGACTGCATGAGCGACGTCGTCGACATCGGAGGCACTCCGACAGAAAGGCCTTCCATGAAGCTCGACTCCCAGAAGTTCGCCTGGCTCGAGATCACGGGGAACGCCGAGAGCTCGTACCCGATCCACCACGATCTGTGCATCCTCGGCTACGACCGCGACGCCGGGACCATCGATCTGCTCATCCGCTTCGACGATCGTGGCGGGCATTGTCAGGCGCACCGTCACGTCACCACGACATCGGTGCTCGTCCTCGAGGGAGAGCAGCACCTCGACGAGCTCCGTCCCGACGGAGAGCGCGTGCACAAGATGCGCAGGGCGGGTGAGCACCATCTCACCACTGGTGATCCGTACCCGCATCTCGAGCGAGGTGGGCCTGAAGGTGCGGTGGTGTTCTTCAGCCATCACAGCGTCGATGGTCGCCTCTATGAGATCGTCGGCGACGACGGGCGCGTCATCTCGACGGTGACGATCGACTCGCTGATCGCCATGTGGGAGAACGCCACCGCGAATTCGAGGTGAGGGAGCGCCGCGCAGGCAGGTCGCACCAATGAGCGAGGAGACGGGCCGGATGGGCGATGACCGGGCTGGCAGGCACATCACGTTCGACCCCGACGCGCTCCGGGCGAAGTACCGCCAGGAACGTGACAAGCGGCTGCGGGCCGACGGCAACAACCAGTACCGGGAGGCGACGGGCACGTTCTCGCGTTTCCTCGACGACCCGTTCGTGGAGGCGAGGCCAGGCCGGCCGCCGCTGAGCGACGACATCGAGGTGGCCATCGTGGGTGGCGGCTTCAGCGGTCTCCTCGCCGGTGCCCGCCTGCGCCAGCGCGGCGTCGATCGGATCCGGATCATCGAGACCGGCGCCGACTTCGGGGGCACCTGGTACTGGAACCGTTACCCCGGTGCCCAGTGCGACATCGAGTCGTACATCTATCTCCCGTTGCTGGAGGAGCTCGGCTCCATGCCCAAGGAGAAGTACTCGTACGGGCCCGAGATCTTCGAGCACAGCCAGCGTCTGGGCCGGCACTTCGACCTGTATCGGGACGCCTGTTTCCAGACCCGGGTGACCGCGCTGTCGTGGGACGACGATGCGGCGAGGTGGTCGATCTCGACCGATCGCGACGATCGCATGACCGCCCGGTTCGTGATCATGGCGATCGGCCCGCTCAGCCGACCGAAGCTGCCCGGCATCTCGGGGATCGAGACGTACGGCGGTCACATGTTCCACACCAGCCGCTGGGACTACGCCTACACCGGCGGCGACACCCGCGGGAACTTGACGCGGTTGGTCGACAAGCGGGTCGGCATCATCGGCACGGGCGCGACTGCCGTGCAGTGCATCCCGCACTTGGGAGCGTGGGCGAACGAGCTGGTCGTCTTCCAGCGCACACCGTCGTCGATCGACGCCCGCGGGAACCGTCCGACCGATCCGGCATGGGCTGCCTCGCTCGAGCCCGGATGGCAGCAGGAGCGGATCGAGAACTTCGGCATCATCGTGACCGGCGGTCACCAGGACGTCGACCTCGTGAGCGACGGCTGGACCGAGATCCTCCGCAACCTCTCCGGACTGGCCGATCGCAGCGGGAGCGCGCTGACCCCGGCCGAGATCGCCACCCAGATCGAGCTGGCCGACTTCGCCAAGATGGAGCAGATTCGCGGCCGGGTCGACGAGGTGGTGCGCGACCCCGCGACGGCCGCGTCGCTGAAGCCCTGGTACCGGCAGTTCTGCAAGCGGCCGTGCTTCCACGACGACTTCCTGGCGACGTTCAACCGCCGGAACGTCACGCTGGTCGACACCCGAGGTGCCGGTGTCGAACGAATCACCGAGCTCGGCGTCGTCGCGGCTGGCGTCGAGCACCCGCTCGACTGCCTGATCTTCGCGACCGGCTTCGAGGTGGGCACCGAATACAGCCGTCGAGCGGGCTGCGAGATCCACGGGCGCGATGGCGTGACGCTCAGCGAGAAGTGGGGCCGACGGGTCGCCACGTTCCACGGGCTGATCAGCCGCGGGTTTCCCAACTGCTTGTTCATGGGCGGTATCCAATCGGGGGTGAGCCCGAATTTCACCGAGCTGTACAACGAGCAGAGCCAGCACGTCGCCTACCTGATCGGCGAGGCGTTGCAGCGGGGGTTGGCGACGGTCGAACCGACCGAGGCGGCCGAGCAGGGTTGGATCCAGACGATCGAGACCTCGATGGAGGGCCGGGCGTCGTTCCAGCACGAGTGCACACCCGGGTACTACAACAATGAGGGACGGCCCGGAGAAGGCCCGGGCTGGTTCGGTGGCAACTACGGCGGCGGTGCCCAGGCCTTCTTCGGCATCTTGCGTGAGTGGCGCGACCGAGACGACCTCTCCGGTCTCGAGACCACCGTCGATGGCGCCGGCCGCTGATCGATCGTCGTGCGCCCGTGCTGGACACGCCACGGTGCGCCCGCCAGACTCCGGCCAACCGAGGGATTGCCAGACACGATCCGTACGACGACAGCCCGAAGCTCGGAGTTCGTGCACGGGAGCGGCCGGGAGGGATGCGATGAGCGAGCGACCGGTGGCGTTGGTGACGGGCGGGAGCCGAGGCATCGGGCGGGCGATGTGCATCGACCTGGCGCGGCACGGCTTCGACGTGGTGCCCACGGCCCGCTCCGTGTCGTCGAGCGCCGAGAGCTGGCCGGGGACGGTCGAGGAGACTGCGGAGCGGGTACGGGCCCACGGCGGTCGAGCCCTGCCCCTGCGACTCGATCTGCGGAGCCAGGACGACGTCCGCGCCGCGGTCGATGCGACGCTCGCGGAGATGCAGCGGATCGACGTGCTGATCACGAACGCCACCCACATCGACTTCAGCGACGGTGGCACGTATCTGAGCCAGTTCGTCGACACTCGCTGGGAGGCGATCGAGGAGCACGTGGCCATCAACGTCACCTCGGCGTTGCTGCTGGTGCGACTCGTGCTCCCGGGGATGGTCGCCCGGGGCAGTGGGATCGTCATGAACGTCACCCAGAACTGCTCGTGGTTGTCGCTCCCCGATCTCCCGATGCCGGGCGAAGGCATGTGCGGCATGGCCATCCCCGTCACCCGGGGGGTCACCGACCGTCTGGCCCCGGCGCTCCGCCGCGAGCTGGCGCCACACGGCGTCACGATGCTCACGTTCGACCCGGGTCTCACGCTGTCGATCGCCGAACAGCGTTATGCCGACACGAGCCGGGCCGGCTTCGTGCCATCGATGGCCCACTCGGTGTGCGTGCCCGCCCGGGCCGCGACCTATCTCGCGACGTGTCCCAACCCGTCGATCTTCAACGGGGAGCTGGTCGACGCCGCGAACGTCGTGCGATCGTTCGGGTTGCTCACCGAGGCGCAGATGTCCGGCGACTGGCGTGAAGGTGTCGCCGACATCGAACAGCTGCCGCCGCTCCCGGGATGGCGCTGACCTCTCAGCCGGCCCTGGTGGCCGACTGCCAGCGCTGCTCGACGTCGCTCCAGTCGACGACGTTCCAGATAGCGCTCATGTACTCGGCGCGTCGGTTCTCGTACTGCAGGTAGTAGGCGTGCTCCCAGGCGTCGATCGCCAGGATCGGCACGCCGCCCAAGACGGTCGACTGGTGGTGCACCTCGAGTTGCTCGACGATCAGCACGTCGCCGAGCGGTTCGTAGGTGAGCAGCCCCCAGCCCGAGCCCTGCACGCTGACGGTCGCCTGGGTGAACTGCGCCTTGAACGCGGCGAACGAGCCGAACGAGCCACCGAGGGCGTCGGCGAACCCACCGGTGGGCTCGCCCCCGCCTTGGGGCGACAGGTTGGCCCAGTAGAGGCTGTGCAGGACGTGACCGCCGAGGTTGAACGCCAAGCTCTTCTCGAGACCGACGATCGAGTCCCACCGATCATCGGCTCGGGCCTGGGCCAGCCGGTCGAGCGTGGCGTTCGTCGCAGCCACGTAGCTGGCGTGGTGCTTGCCGTGGTGCAGCTCGACGATCCGACCGTCGAGGTGCGGCTCGAGAGCGCCGGGGTCGTAGGTGAGATCGGGCAGAACGTAGGTCATGCGCACTCCTCTCGGCCCGGCAGCGTACGACATCGCACGACCCGGCGGCCGGGCGCCGGGCGCCGGGCGCCGGG
>VFJJ01000089.1 GCA_009886115.1 Actinomycetota bacterium | reverse complement strand
GGGCGAGTACCGCTGCACGTCTCGAGACTCGGCCCCTGGCCTCCGGCCATCCCGCCAGGTGCCCGGGGGGCCCCACCCCCGAGCCGCGGGCGAGTACCGCTGCACGTCTCGAGACTCGGCCCCTGGCCTCCGGCCATCCCGCCAGGTGCCCGAGGGGTGTTTCAGGCCGAATCGGGCAGGTTGACGATGTCGGCGGCCGTGACCGTCAGGGTCGATGGAGCCGCATGAGTGATCTGTTCGCGAGCACACAGCGCCAGGCGAAGCTGAGCGCGCACTCGGGGCAGAGCGGCGGCCTTGCGTGCGAACGCGGCTTCGTGCGCGCTCGCCCGGATCCGGCGGGCCCACGTGGCCTCGCCAACCAATACTGCAGCGCGGTCTCGTCCGGCGAGACAGACGGCGTCGATCTCGATGGCTCCGCCAGACCAGAAGGGGCCGATCCCCACGACATCGCCAAGATCTCCTGTCCCGGCGAGGCGTCGGAGATGCTGGCGGAACGCGTCCTCCCATCGGGCACCCATGAAGTCGTCGAGCGCCGATTGCAGCACCGGCAGGATCGACGGGCCCAGGCCTCGGTCGATCTCGACCCGGTACGGATCGACGACGCCGAGCCAAGCCAGAAGGCCAAGCAATTGTCGGCGACCCGGTACACGACCCGGCGCGATCTCGAGGGATCGTCGGTCACGGGGACCACGCGCTCGATGAGCCGGAGCTCGGCCGGGTTCTCGAGCACCGTGGCCTCCTGATCCCACCACGACAGGTAGAGCGGGACGCCGCCGAGGAGGCCCCACACCACTGCCCGATCGGACGGCGTCAGGTGCGTCAGCATCTCGGCGGCTTCGTGCGGCCGGAACGGATGGACGGGGAGCCTCAACCCGAATCGGCCGAAGAGGGCCCGGCGCTCCTCGGCCAGCGTTCAACTACTGAGCTGTAGGCTACTGAGCTGCAGGTTCAGGCGGGCGAGCGCCAGGTCGATGAACGACAGCCACGGCGACTCTCAGTTGATGACCTTGAGGTCGTCGTTGAGGCTGAGCATGCGCAGGGCGTTGCCGCGCAGGATCTTGTAGACCACGTCGTCGGGCAGGTGGCCCATCATCTGGTCGACGTACTTGAGCGTGTGCGGCCACGTCGTGTCGGTGTGCGGGTAGTCGGTCTCGAAGGTGACGTTGTCGACGCCGATCTCGTCGAGCGACTTCACGCCGTGGAAGTCACGGAAGAAGCAGCCGAAGACGTGGCCGTGGTAGTAGGTCGACGGCTTCTCGGGGACCGTCTTGCGAGTGTGCATCCAGCCGTCGTGGGTGGCCCACACGTCGTCGGCCCGCTCGATCACGTAGGGCAGCCAACCGATCTGGCCCTCGGAATAGGCGACCCGCAGGTTCGGGTACTTGGGGAACAGACCCGAGAACAAGAAGTCGGAGAGCGAGGCCATGGCGTTGTTGAACGTGAGCGTGGCCGTGACGGCGATGGGAGCATCGGCCGAGGTGATCGGCATCTTCGACGACGAGCCGATGTGCATGCACACGGTGGTCATCGTCTCGTCACAGGCCTCGAACATCGGGTCCCAGTGACCGGAGTGGATGCTCGGGAGCCCCAGGTGCGGCGGGATCTCGCTGAACGTGATGGCCCTGACACCGCGGGCAGCGTTACGCCTGATCTCGGCCGCTGCGAGCTGCGGATCCCACAAGGGCACGAGGCACAGGGGAACGAGATGGCCGTCGGAATCGCCGCACCATTCCTCGACCATCCAGTCGTTGTAGGCCTTCACACAGGCCAGCGCGAGCTCGCGGTCGGTGGCCTCGAGGAACACCTGGCCGCAAAAGCGCGGCATCGTGGGGAATCCCAGTGAGGCGTCGACGCCGCACGCCGCCAGGTCGGCGATCCGGGCCTTCGGCTCGATGCAACCCGGCCACATGTCGTCGTAGGTGATGCACTGGAGATCCATCTTCGACTTGTCGAAGCGCAAGATGTCGCCGTCGGGGATGGCCGTCTTGGGGATTACGACGTGTGACTTGTGCACGTAGACGATCTGGTCGTCATACAGCCAGCAATCGGCCGGCGCGCCGTCGTCGGAGATGTCGAGCTCGTAGGCGCCGGTGCCCACGGTGCGCACCCCGGCGATGAGCTTGCGCTCGATCCGAGGTCCTCGCTCGCGCCACTTGGCCGGGAGCCACGACGTGAACAGGTGGGCAGGCTCCACGACGTGGTCGTCGACGCTCACGATCTTCGGCAGCACCTTGACATCGGTCCCGCCGGTCCCGTTGGTCACGTCCGTCATGTCTTCTCCTCGATCGTCGTGTGTCGCCGCAGCTCGCCCTTGAGCACCTTGCCGGTGGCGTTGAGCGGAAAGGCCTCGACGATCTCGACGCGCCGAGGCACCTTGAAGTTCGCCATATGCTCGCGCGCCCAAACCATGAGAGCGGAAGCGTCGACGATCGATCCGGGACGGGCGATCACGAACGCCACCCCCACCTCGCCCAGGCGCTCGTCGGGAGCACCGACCACCGCCACCTGGGAGACGCCCTCGTAGCCCAGGAGCACGCTCTCGACCTCGGCCGGCGACACGTTGAACCCGCCCGAGATGTAGATGTCCTTCAACCGGTCGGTGATGCGGATGTCGCCGCGCTCGGACAGCATCCCGATGTCGCCCGTGTGGAGCCAACCATCGGGCTCGATGGCAGCCGCTGTCTGCTCGGGCTCGTCGTAGTACCCGCTCATGATGTGGAACCCCGACACCATGATCTCACCCTGCTCCCCGATCGGGACGGGCGCTCCGGCAGCATCGACGATGCGGACGTGCATCCCCGGGAACGCCACCCCTGCGCTCCATCGCGCGATCCACTCCGGCGGGTCATCGGGCCGCGTGATCGACACGAGCGCGTGGCATTCGGTGAGGCCGTATCCGGTCGTGATCCGCTTGAACGGCAGCTCCTCACGGACCCGGCGGATGAGCTCGGCAGGGATGGCGGCCGCCCCCATGAACGCGATCCGCAGCGACGACAGGTCGTGGTGGCGGGAGTCGGCCGAGGCGCGGCGCTCGAGCAGCGACCAGAACAACGTCGGCGGCCCGGGCAGGGCCGAGATGCGCTCACGCTCGATGAGGCCCAGCACCGCTTCCACGTCGAGGACCGCCACGGGCACGGCAGTGGCCCCCGTGAGCAGGCAGGCCATCCAGCCGGCCTTGTAGCCGAAGCAGTGGAAGAACGGGTTGACGATGAGGTACCGATCGCCCTCGGTCAGCCCGAATCCCTCGCTGAACATCGTGTAACAGCGCAGCGACGGCCCGTGGCGGAGCATCACGCCCTTGGGCCGGCCGGTCGTACCCGACGTGAAGATCACGTCGCTCACGTCGTCGCTGCCGATGGCGTCGATACGGGCCTGGGCCTCGGCCGGATCGACAGCGTCGCCCGTGGCGAGGAAGGCGTCGAACGACACGGCCCCTGCGCCGAGAGCCGCGCCTTTGAGGATCACCGGCTCGCGGAGGGCCCGCAGATGGGGCGCGGCATCCCGCGCCACCGCGACGTAGTCGACGCCGAGGAAGCCCTCGACGGTGAACAGGAGGCTCACGTCGGCCTTCTCGAGCACGTAGGCCGCCTCGTCGCCCTTGAAGCGGGTGTTGAGCGGTACCAGCCAGCCGCCGGCGCCGAGCACTCCGAGCGCGGCCACGATCCACTCCCAGGAGTTGGGAGCCCAGATGGCAACGCGGTCGCCCGGGCTCACTCCCCTGGCGATGCACGCCCGCGTGGCCTGCAGCGCCAAGGAATCGAGCTCGACGAAGCTGATCCGCCGATCGCCGTCGACGATCGCCTCCCGATCGCCGAAGCGCCCGGCGGCCCACTGCGCCAGGGCCGGGATCGACCTGACCGGAACGTCGATCGACCCGACGCCGTCCGTGGATGGGTTGGCAGCGCTCACTCGCTGATCATCGTCGTCGTGACCACGCCCGGTCAACGCGACCGGCTGCGACGCTCGCTGCACGCTGGAGGCCGCGAGGCGGCTCGGCTTCGGGCTCGACGGCGTGTGCGTCACGGTGAGCGCCGGTACGCTCCGGTCAGGAACGACGAACGGCCCGAGGAGCATCGCCATGAGCGACAACGCCGTGCATGACAGCGCCCCCACAGATGCGCTCATCGACCCGGTGCGACTCGGCCGATGGATGGATTCCCAAGGGATCGCAGGCGAAGGTGTGCCGCTCGAGTACCGGTTCATCTCCGGCGGGAGCCAGAACGAGATCTTCGAGATCACCCGAGGCGACTTCCGCTGTGCGCTTCGCCGTCCGCCGCTGAAGGCACCGGCCGGGCGCAACGAGGGCATCGTGAGGGAATGGCGGATCATCGAGGCTCTCGACGGCACCGACGTGCCCCACACCGAGGCGTTCGCCGTCTGCACCGACGAGAGCGTGCTCGGCTGCACCTTCTACCTCATGGGGTTCGTCGACGGTTGGTCGCCGATGAACACCGACGGTTGGCCGGCACCCTTCGATACCGACCTGGAAGCCAGGCGGGGCTTGGCCTTCGAGCTCGTGAACGGCGTGGCGGAGATGTCGAAGGTCGACTGGCAAGCCCGAGGCCTGGGCGACCTGGGCCGGCCCGACGGCTTCCACGAGCGCCAGGTCGAGCGGTGGATGCGCTTCTACGACCGGGTCCGCACTCGTGAGCTCGAAGGCCTCGAAGAAGCGACGGCGTGGCTGAACGAGCACAAGCCGCTCGACTTCGTGCCCGGTCTCATGCACGGCGACTACCAGTTCGCCAACGTCATGTTCGACCACGGTGCCCCGGCTCGCTTGTCGGCCATCATCGACTGGGAGATGGGCACCATCGGCGATCCCAAGCTCGACCTGGCCTGGGTGGTGGGCAGTTGGCCCGAGGACACCTCCGACGCCTCCGATGCCACCTACGTCGACCTCACCGGCATGCCCGGACGGACGGAGCTGCTGCAGTTCTTCTCCGAGCGGTCGGGCCGCCAGGTCGACGACATGGACTACTACATCGTCCTCGGCCGCTGGAAGCTGGCCATCGTGCTCGAGCAGGGGTACATGCGGGCCGTCTCGGGTGCCGGCGACAACGACAAGCTCCTCGGCTTCGGCCCCGTCGTGGTCGACCTCATGCGCAACGCCGCCGAGCTCGCCGCCACCACCACCTACAAGGGCTGACACGCTTCGCTGGGCCAGGGCGGGGTGCCGGGCGGGGGGCTACCGGGGGCTTGCCGGGGGCTTGCTCCACCAACGCCCGCCGGTGACGTGGTCGTGCGTTCGATCACAGGTGATCGATTCCACGACCACTTCCGTGTTCCAGCCACTCGGCGCTCAGGCGGCCAGCCTCCCCAGCGCGCGGCGGACTCGGTCGACGGCCCTTTCGGGAGCGAAGCGCACCTCGTCCCAGGTGATGGTGACCACGCGAAACCCCCGAGCCGCGATCTCGCCGTCGCGGATGGCGTCGCTCAGCCAGGCCGCTCGTCCGCTGCGCCATCGGTAACCCTTCACCTCGACCACCAGGAGCGCCTCGGGGTAGGCGAAATCGGCCCGGGCGACGTGGCGACCCCGATCGTGAATTCGATACTGCGACACGGGCAGCGGGAGGGCGGCGTTGATGAGCATCCGCCGCACCCGGGTCTCGAGGGCGCTCCCCGATGCGACCCGTCCGGCGCGTCGTTCCCAGAGAAGCGCTCGGAGGGTTCCGGTACCGCGGCGTCCCCTGGGGCCCACGGCTTTGGCCCGCAGAAGGATTGCCGTCGGAGAGGTGCGACCCGTGCGCAGCGCTGCGTCGATGGCCACCTCCAGGGTCGCCGGGTCACACGTCTGGGCCAGGTCGATCACCGTACGGGCCAGGCTGGTGACGGGAATCCCTTCGAGCTCGGACGTGTCGGGCCTCGCCAAGGTGCGCACGGCTCGCACGGCGATTCCCGGGATGGCCCGCCGGTTGCGATCGCGTGTCACCGACACCTCGATCTGGCTGGTGCGGATGTCGTCGAGGCCCCACAGCCGGCCCGCGGCAGCTCCCGAGATCACCGAGCCAGGCCCAGCCCACAACGTGGCCGCCATGGCGCGCTGGCGAAACGAGCCGCGTGTCCCGGCGATCCGGTACACCCGCGGCTGCACCATCTCCCAGCGCCCCTCTCGCACGCGGCGGCTCGGCGTGGCCTCGGGCAGCCCAAGCTCGAGCGCCTGCGCACGTGTGAACACTCCCCACTGCGCCGTCGCCAGCACGATGACGTCACGTTCGGCTTCGTTCATGCACCCACGATGCCAGCCGGGTATGACAGAAACCCTTGTGCTGACCGGAGACGGCCCGCGCTGGCTGTCGGCGGCTGGTCACCCGGGGCCGCCTCGGCAGCCGCCTGGCGGGGCCGACCCCGGGGCCGTGTAGGCGTCCGGAATGCCGCTGTCCCGGTGAAGTGGTCGTGGAATCGATCACATGTGATCGATTCCACGACCAGTTCGCCGTAGCACCACCGCCACCGCAGCGCCGCCGTGACGCGGTGGCGCTGTCCGATGTGCAGACGTGGCGTGAGCTCGCCATTGCCGGTGACGACGCCGACCACGGCGAGCCCGCACCCGCCCGCGACGGTCGCGGCGGCGACGCTCGGGGTTCTCGTCCTGTCGGGGGTTCTCGCCGTGCTGGTGAACCTGATCATGCCACCGTCGTCGAGCATGCTGCCGTCGTTGCTGGCGAAGCCGGCGGCGCCCCTGGAGCCGACCGCGCCCCTGGAGCCGACGGTGGCACGCTCGATGACGGGGGCGCAGCGGTCGTAGACGGCGCCGATGGTGCGACCGCCGACTCGCCACCAGTCCCAGCGGTCACCCCGGCCCCCGCCCAGCCGCTGCCCGCCCTCCCCGAGATCCTGATCATCGCCGACGACGAACCCGATGACACCAAGGCCGAACCCGTCGACGACGATCTTCCAGCGGTCCTCATCGAACCGCGTACCGATCCCGGATTCCCGACTCCTGCCGCCGAACCTGCCCTCGACGCGGCGACGGGCCCGCTCGTCGATGCTCGGACCGATACCGGATTCGGGGACGCTGCGCCTGCGTCCGTGCGACCCGTCGCCGCCTCGCTGGTCGACACCGTCGTCGTTGGCCAGCACGCGCGGCCCGCCCCCGCGCCACACGGTCCCCCGGGACGCCGACCGGGACGAACCCGCGTCCTCGTCATCGCGGCGACGCTCGTCGCTGTCATCGCCGTCGCCGTCGGCCTCTGGGCTGCCACCGACGGCACCGACGGATCCAGCTCCGGCAGCGGGAGAGCGACATCCACCACCGCCCCGGCATCGACGACCTCCGGGTCCGAGCGGCAACCGTTCGTCGTCACCGAAACCATCCCCGTCGGCAACAGCCCATCCGCAACCGTCCACGCCGACGACGCGATCTGGATCGCCAACCGCTTCGACGACACCATCAGCCGCATCGACACCACCACCCGCCAAGTCACCGACACCATCCGAGTCGGCAACAGCCCATCCACACCCGTCCACGCCGACGACGCGATCTGGATCGCCAACATCGGCGACGGCACCATCAGCCGCATCGACACCACCACCCGCCAAGTCACCGACACCATCCGAGTCGGCAATAACCCGGACACACCGGTCTTCGGCGAAGGCGCCATCTGGATCCCCAACGGCGGCGACGGGACGATCTCGCGCATCGAGTTGGGCTGAGCGCTCCTCCGCCCCCACCCGTGGTCCCCGCCGCGACCGCCCGACGGCTCGCCCACCAAGCGGAGCGCTTCCCGGTCAAAATGCGCGTTCTACGTATTCCTGGCAAATCTGTTGGGCACTCCACTCAGACACTCTTCGGGCGAACGTACGTTCGATACACTGTTCGTGTGCTGAAGCTCCTCGATCTTCCCGACGACCATGTCATGGCGGTGCCGCCGGGGCGGGTGGTGGCGGAGACCGATGTTTCCGTGCTCGATGGGCGGGGGGTCGAGCGGCTGTTGCGGGAGGTCGGGTCGTGCCAGGCCCAGCTCGACGGGCTCCGCACCCGGGCTGTGCAGCGGCTGCGGGAGCTGAAGGCTGCTGCCGGTCAGCGTCAGAGTGGCGACGGTGGGCGAGACGGTGGGGGTGACGGTGGGGGTGACGTTGCCGACCGGGTCGCGGCGGTCGCAGGCCAGTCGAGGGCGCAGGCCCGCAAGACCGAACGTCACGCCCAGGCCCGCCCGGAGCTCGCTCGGGCGGCTGAGGCGCTCGACCGTGGCGAGATAACGCTCGAGCACTTCGACGCCCTCGCCGTCAACAACCGTGGCATCGTCACCGAGCACCTCGACGAGCTCGTCGTCACGGCCCGACATCTGCCCGTCGACCGGTTCCGTCGGTATCTCGCCCGATTCTGCGACCTCGCCGCCGCCGACGCCGGTGCCGACCGGGCCCGACAGCTCCACGCCCAGCGGTTCGCCCGGTTCTCGATGCCCGACGTCAACCGGCTCGGCTTCCTCAATGCCGGCTGGGCCCCCGACCAATGGGCCACCGTCCGCAGCGCGGCCAACGCCATCACCGAGAGCTCATGGCACGCGGCCCACCCCGACGGCCACGCCCGTCCGTCCGACGACGACCGGACCTGGGAGCAACGCCTGGCGGACGCCATCGTCGAGATGGCCCAGCGCAGCCTCAGCGGCTGGCACCCGATCGACAACGCCGCGAATCCACCCGAAAGCACACCCTCACCGGCGCAGTCAAGTAGCCAACCGCGTACGGGCAGCGGCGTGACCGGCGTGACCGGCGTGGCCGGCGTGACCAACACCACTTTCGCCGAGCCCGTCCTCCGGTCGCGAGCCGCGGAGCAAAATCAGCCAGGTCAGCCAGATCAGCGATCCGGTAGCACCGAGTCCAGCGGCAACGAACCCGGCCCCAGCGTCCACAAGAGCACCGAACCTGGCGACACCCTCGATGAACGTACCTATCGATTCGATGCCACGGGGTTACGGGCACCACCACGTGCCCGAGCTCCCGGGCCCGGGCACGTGGAAGCCGCCAATCCGGCGCCGAGCGTGCCGCGTACCAGCAACTTCCCGTACTTTCCGCACCAATCACGGGCCGAGTTGGTCGTCATCATCGACTACGACACGCTCATCGGGCAGCTCCACAGGGAGGGGACGATCGTCGGCGGAGGGCCGATCTCGGCCGCGAGCGCCCGACGGCTCGCGTGCGACGCCGACCTGATCCCGGTCGTGCTGGGCGGCGACTCCGTGGTCCTCGACCTCGGCCGGGGCCGGCGCGTCGCCACCGCCGACCAACGACGAGCGCTCGTCGCACGCGACGGGCCAACCTGTGCCGTCCCCGGATGCCTGGTTCCGGCAGACCGCTGCCGAGCCCACCACCTCCTCCCGTTCTTCGTTGGTGGTTGCACCGATCTCGCAGTCCTCGTCCTCGTCTGTGACCGACACCACCACGACCTGCACGAGGGCGGCGCCCGACTCCATCGGATGCACGGGCGGTGGCGTCTGGAACCTCGACCACCACCATCCCCCACCGCGAGCCGGGCCGAGTCGCAGGACTTGGGGAAACCCTCCACCGGATCTCACGGCTCCCAAGGCCCGGGCGCGGATTGCGGCGCCGCGTTGGCGACCAGGGCCAACGGCATGGGCGAGGCGCTCGATCAGTGTCGCCGGGTCGGGTAGACCCGGGACGCGTGGGCAGTGGGCGTGGAATCGATCACATGCGATCGAGCGCACGACCACTCCAGAGCTTGGCGTGTGACCTGAGGCGGACCGGGCTCCTCGGTGGCTGCAGCCCGGTTCCAGCAGGTCGTCTGGCACCGCCGCCCTCACCGGCGACCGGGCCAGCCCAGCCGGCCGCGCCACCTTGGCCGCGTAACCTCGTCGGCATGAGCGATCTCGTGGTGCAGACGGTCCCGCTGGGCGCGCCGCCGTGGCCGACGGTCGATCCGTTCCTGTTCTGTGTGCACCATCTCGACGCCTATCCGGCAGGCAACGAGCGCCTCGGACCTGCGGCATCGCTGGCGGGGCGGCAGCTCGGGCAGGACTTCGCGGGGCGCGACGGCTGGAGCATGTACCACGGCCAGGTCGTGCCCGGGTTCCCGCAGCATCCGCACCGGGGGTTCGAGACCATCACCTACGCCCGCCAGGGCCTCATCGACCACAGCGACTCGCTCGGCGCCGCCGCCCGCTTCGGCCGGGGCGATGTGCAATGGATGACCGCAGGCGGCGGGATCGTGCACTCCGAGATGTTCCCGCTCGTGCGCGCCGACGGGCCGAACCCCACCGAGCTGTTCCAGATCTGGCTCAACCTGCCCCGCTCCGACAAGCTCGTCGAGCCGCATTTCGCCATGCTCTGGGACTCTGCCATCCCTCGCCACGTCGTGATCGACGACGCCGGCCGCAGCGCCGAGGTCACCGTGATCGCCGGCGGGTTCGGCCCTGACGTGGCGCGCCACCAGGTGCCGCCGCCGCCGTCGTCGTGGGCGTCACGCATCGATGCCGACGTGGCCATCTGGCATCTCCGCATCGAGCCGGGCGCCGCTGTGGTGCTCCCTCCGGCCGCCGGCCCCGACACCGTCCGCACCATCTACGTCTTCGACGGTGGCTCGTTGCTCGTCGGCGACGCCGACGGCGGCAGCGGCGCGGGCGGCAGCGGCGGCAGCGGCAGCAGCAGCAGCGGCAGCGGCAGCGGCAGCGGCAGCGGGCTTCGCATCGATCGCGGACAGGCCGCCGTGCTCCGGGCCGAGATCGCAGCCCCGCTGCGCGCCGAAGCCGCCAGCGGCGGGCCTGGAGCCCCCGTCGAGGCGCTCGTGCTCCAGGGGCGGCCGATCGGCGAGCCCGTCGCCCAGTACGGCCCGTTCGTGCTGAACGACAAGGCCGGCATCCAACGGGCCTTCGACGACTACCAACGCACCGGCTTCGGCGGATGGCCCTGGCCGAGCGACGATCCCGTCCACGACCGCGACCGCGACCGCTTCGCCCGCCACGCCGACGGCCGCATCGACGAACCCCGGGCCGCCCCAACGCCGTAGCCCGCCGAGGGGCGTCGCGTGAGTGGCGCGCCCCACCCACCCGAGCGCGGTGCACATTGACGTCACGCACCCCGTCCACCAGCCCAGCGCGCGCACGGGGTCGTAGCCTGCCACCCATGAGCGACACCGACACCGGCGCCGAATCGCCCACCGAACGGCCCACAGAATCTGCGGCCGAATCTGCGGCCGAATCGGGCACGGGCGCAGAATCTGCGGCCGAATCGGCGCGGACGCGCTATTCGGAGCCTGGCGCATCGGGCGCACACGACGCGCCCGGGCCGTTGGCCGGCATCAGGGTGATCGACCTGGCGGGCCCGTTGGCCGAGGCGACCGGGCGGGTCCTCGCCGACCTCGGCGCCGAGGTGATCAAGGTCGAGCCGCCCGGCGGGTGCGCGTCACGCTTCACTCCCCCGTTCGTCGACGAACCCAGCCAGCCCGGCAGCCCCGCTCGCAGCTCCGGCAGTCCTGCCGCTAGTCCCGACAGTCCCGACAGTCCCGACAGTCCCGACAGTCCTGCCCGCAGCCCCGCCCGCGGCTCCCGCGGCTCCGGCGGCCCCGACAGTCCCGCCCCCGACCCCGGCCATCCCGACCCGGAGCGCTCGCTGTTCTGGCGGGCCTGGGGGCTGGGCAAGCACAGCGTCGTCCTCGACATCCACGAACCCGCCGACCGGGACAGGCTGCGAGACCTCATTCGCGGCGCCGACGTGCTCGTCGAGTCCGAGACCCCGGGTGCGCTCGAGGCGCTCGGCCTCGGGGCCGCCGACCTCCGAGCCATCAACCCCACCCTCATCCACGTCTCGGTCACCCCTTACGGGCAGACCGGCCCCGAGGCGCACAGCCCGGCCACCGACCTCACGCTGGCTGCGGCCGGAGGATTCCTGAACTGCCAGGGTGATCGGGACCGACCTCCCGTCCCCATCGGCCATCCCGAGACGTCGTGCAGCGGCGCGGTGCAAGCTGCAGCCGACACGATCATGGCCCTGTGCGAACGTGGGCGATCGGGGCTGGGCCAGCATCTCGACACCTCGATGCAGGCCGCGGCGATCTGGACGTTGCTGTTCGTCAGCGGCTACGGAGCGCTCGGTCTCGACCCGCCCGGCATGGGCGACGACCGAGCGAACCCTCCCCAGGCCATCCCCGGTCTCACGATCCCGGTCTTTGCCCGCACGGCCGACGGGTTCATCGGCATGACGCTCGTCCTCGGCGCCCCCGGGGCCCGAAGCCTGGGGCGGATGATGGCCTGGGCCGCCTCCGAGGACGGCCTCGACGCCGATCTGGCGGTGCTCGATTGGTCGCGCCTGTTCGAGCACCTCTTCGGAGGGAAGCTCACCGCCGCAGACGCCCAGCGCGGCATCGACCAGCTCGTGGCGTTCTTCGGCACCAGGACCAAGCGGGAGATCCACGAGCGGGCCGTATCCGGTCGGTGGCTCGTAGCCCCGGCCTGGAACACCACCGATCTGTTGGCCGACCCTCAGCTCGCGGCCCGCGACTACTGGACCGACGTCGACGGCACGATCCACCCCGGCCCCTTCGCCCGCCTCAGCGAAACCCCCATCCGGTACCGAGGCCCCGCGCCCACCCTGGGCCAGCACCAGCATCTGGTTCCAGACGCCACCCCACCCCGCCGACCCACCGTGCATCCCCCGGCCGACGTGCCGAACGTCCGACGCCGCCCGGTCTTCGACGGCTTGAGGATCGCCGACTTCTCGTGGGTCGGCGCCGGGCCGCTGGTCTCGAAGGATCTGGCCAACCTCGGCGCCACCGTGATCCGAATCGAGTCGGAGAGCTACATCGACCCGCTGCGGATCATCCCGCCGTGGAAGGACGGGATCCCCAACCACGCCACGGGCCACAGCATGGCCAACTTCAACCAGTCGAAGCTCGGCCTGGCCCTCGACCTCGGCCAGGAGCGGGCCCGCGAGGTCGTCGAGCGCCTCGTCGACTGGGCCGATGTGGTGATCGAGTCGTTCGTCCCGGGGACCGCAGCAAAGTTCGGCCTCGACTACGCGACGGTCAGGAAGCGCAAGCCGGCGTTGGTGATGCTCTCGTCGTGCATGCGGGGCCAGACCGGCCCCGAGCGTCTCTACACCGGGTTCGGCTTGCAGGGCGCCGCGTTGGCCGGGCTCGTCGCGGTTACCGGCTGGCCCGATCGGCTGCCTGCCGGACCGTTCGCCGCGTACAGCGACTTCATCTCGCCCCGATACTCCCAGGCCGCGCTGGCCGCGGCGCTGTATCACCGTGACCGGACCGGTCAGGGCCAGTACATCGATCTCTCCCAGGTCGAAGCGGCCATCCATCTCCTGGCGCCGGTCATCCTCGACTACACGGTGAACGGCCGCGTGACCGGCCTGCGCGGCGACGGCAGCGACCGCGCCTGCCCGCACGGTGTGTTCCGCACGGCCGGCGTCGAGCGCTTCGTCGCCATCGCCGTCGAGACCCCGGGCCACTGGCGGGCCCTACGGGAAGCGCTGCCGGGTCTGGCCGGTGCCGCGTTCGACGGGCTCGACGGGCTCGAGGCCCGGGCCGCTCGCAGCGACGAGCTCGACGCGGCCCTGGCCCAGGCCTGCGCCACCGAGCAGCCCTTCGCTCTGGCCGAACGGCTCCGGCGCTCGGGGACACCGGCCTCGGTCGTGGCCCGAGCCACCGACCTCCACGACGATCCCCAGTTGCTCGCGCGGGAGTTCTTCGTCGAGCTCGACCATCCCCGCATCGGCCGGCTCCGCTACGACGGCCCGGTCACGCGCTTTTCCGAGACCCCGCACCGTCCGACGCACGCCGGTCCGACGATCGGCCAGCACACCTACGAGGTCCTGCGTGACATCCTCGGCTATCCCGACGACGAGATCAGCGAGCTGGCCGCCTCGGGTGCGTTGACCTGACGGCGCAGCCCGCACGAACCGCCACGACCCACCGCGGCCCGCGGCGACCCGCGGCGACCCACGGCGACCCGCCATGAGGGCACAGCCCCTGGGCAGAGCACCGACGGCGCCGGATCGCTGCGGTCCGAGCGGGACCGATGACCGTCGCCACCCCCAGGTAGCGTGCACCAGCTCCCGTCGAACGCTCCAGCGGCGCCAGACGACGACCGGACCGAGGACAGCCATGACCGAGCCCATCCTGCTGCGTGAGCTGACCGACGGCGTGCTGCTGCTCACCCTGAACCGTCCCGAACGCAAGAACTCGTGGACCCTGGAGCTCGAGGAGACCTACTTCCAGGCGCTGGTCGACGCGGCGGGCAACCCCGACGTGCGCGTGATCGTGATCACCGGTTCGGGCACGTCGTTCTGCCCCGGTCTCGACATGCAGGTGTTGTCGGCCGCGAGCGAAGGCGATCATTTCGCGATCCGGCCCCGGCGGCCGATGACCCTCGCCTATACGGTGCCCAAGCCCATCATCGCCGTCATCAACGGGGCCTGCGCCGGGATCGGTCTCATCCAGGCCCTGTGCGCCGACATCCGCTTCGCAGCCAAGGGCGCCAAGATCACCACCTCGTTCGCCCGCCGGGGCCTGCCCGCGGAGAACGCCAGCTCGTGGCTCCTGCCCCGGATCGTGGGGACGGGCGTCGCCATGGACCTGTTGCTGTCGGCGCGGGTCATCACGGCCGAGGAGGCCCACGAGCTGGGGCTCGTGAACCGCGTGTACGACTTCCCCGATCTCCTGCCTGCTGCCCTGGCCTACGCCCACGACGTGGCAGCCAACTGCTCGCCGTTGTCGATGGCCAACATCAAGCGGCAGGTGCAGGGCGACCTCGACCGCACCTGCGAGCAGAGCCGCCAGGAGGCGAGTCGCCTGTTGGTCGAGATGGGTGAGCAGCCCGATTTCAGGGAGGGCGTCGCGAGCTACACCGAGAAGCGCCCGCCCCGCTTCGGCGGTGTCGCCTACGACGCCGATCTGCCCGCCGACTGGTCACGCTGAGCCGGGCACTGACGCGAGCGCCGGCCCGCCGACCCGAGGGTCGGCCCGCCGGGTCGGCCCGGGCACCGGGAATCCTCGCCGCCTCCGAGGCCGGCACGCGCCAGACTGGCACCATGGAGCTTCGACACCTGGCCACGATGGAACTCGAGGCCGGCCTCGACCACGTTCGCGAGTCACCCGCCGACCACGGAACGGTCGATCTCATCGTGCGCCGACCGGCCGTCGACGAGCGAGAGATCGTGACGGTCGCGCAGCTCGATCGAACGGTTGGTCTGGTCGGTGACACCTGGACCGAACGCCCGAGCAGGCGCACGCCCGACCAGTCACCCCATCCCGACATGCAGCTGAACGTCATGAACGCCCGGTTCAGCTCACTCATCGCCGGCGACGGCGCCGACGGCGCTGACCAACCCGACCGTCGGGCCCTCGCCGGCGACCAGCTGCATCTCGATCTCGACCTGTCGGAGGACAACCTCCCCCCGGGCACCCGCCTGCAGATCGGGACCGCGGTCATCGAGATCACCGAGCAGCCCCACACCGGCTGTGCCAAGTTCTCGGCCCGGTTCGGCGCCGACGCCATGCGCCTGGTGAACGCGCCCGTCGGACGAGCGCTCCGGCTGCGTGGCCTCAACGCCCGGGTCGTCGTCGACGGTACCGTCCACCAGGGTGATGCCGTGGTCAAGCTCTTGTAGAGATCGAGGGTGAGAGTTACGCGATGAGGGACCGCTTGACCTCGCTGACCTGCCCGATCAGGTCAGCAGGATCACCGCTGGAGGGCACACCCATGACGAGTACGTCGACACAGCCGGCGTCGACGTACGGGACGATCGCCGCGGCGACGTCGTCGGGTGTGCCGATCGCCACGTAGCGCTCGAAGGCCGAGAACGGCAGCTGGTAGAGGGCTTCCATCTCCGCGGCGACACGCACGCGGGCCTGCTCGGCGGTCGGGCCGAACCCGCACCAGACGAGCATCGTGTGCCGCCATTCGGGGAGCACCCGCCCGAGCGCTGCGGCCTCCTCTTCGACCCTGGCCCGGGCCGCAGCCGCTCGCTGGGGGCTGAGCCAGACGCCGATCCAGCCGTCACCGTGGCGGGCGGCCCGGGCCAGCGCCGCGTCGGACCGGCCTCCCACCACGATGGGAACCGGCGGCGCTGGTGCCGGCAGTACGACGGCATCGCGCACCGGGATCTCGGGACCATCGGACGAGACCGTCTCGCCGGCCAACAGCGCCCGCACCATGGCCAGCGACTCGTCGAGGCGGCGGCCTCGGCGCCGGGGATCGACGCCGCAGACCTCGACCTCATGACGGTCGTCGCCCCCGAGGCCCACGCCGAAGACGAAACGCCCCGGCGCCAGCGCAGCCAGCGACGAGACCTGACGAGCCACCGGAACAGGATGGCGCAACGCCAACAGGTACACGGCCGTCCAGACGCTCAGACGTCGGCTGGCGACCGCCAGCGCCGTGGCTTGGATCAAGCCGTCGTAGCCCCTTCCGCCCCTGAACGAGACGTGATCGCCGACCGAGACGGCGTCGATGCCGGCCGCCTCGACCTCGGCGAGGAAGGGCGCCAGCTCAGCAGCGTCGCGGCCCAGCACGTCGTGGGGGACGCGCATCCCGATCCGAACCGGAGGGCGGCTCATGGGGGGTTCGATCCCGTTCATTCGCTCGTGGGACCGTTGAAGACGGGCGGACGCTTCTCGCGATGCGATGCCAGTCCCTCGGCTGCGTCGGGGCCGCCGAAGCCGAAGAACTCGTACGCCAGCGAGGCGTCGAATGCCGGGCCGAACATGCGATAGGCGTGGTTCAGCGTGTGCTTGGTGAACCGGATCGCCTGCTGGGCACCGGCGGCGAGCTCGCGGGCCACGGTCAGCGCCTCGTCGAGCACCGTCTCGTCGTCGACGCACAGCGACACCAGCCCGATGCGCTCGGCCTCCTCGCCGGAGAGGTCACGGCACGTGAGCAGGTAGTACTTGGCCTTGGCCATCCCGCACAGCAGGGGCCAGCAGATCGCGGCATGGTCGCCGGCCGCGACGCCCAACCGGGTGTGGCCATCGATGATGCGGGTGCGCCGGCCGACCACCGAGACGTCGGCCAACAAGCCGGCGACCAGTCCCGCTCCCACCGCCGGGCCCCACATGGCCGACACGATGGGCTTCGAGCAGTTGATCACGTTGAGGACGATGTCGCGGGCCTCGCGCAGCACCCGGGTACGCACCGCGTAGTCGGTGGTGATGGCATCGAGCAGCTCGAAGCTGCCGCCAGACGAGAAGGCCCGTCCCGCACCGGCGAGCACGGCGACGCGCACGTCGGAGTCGCGGTCGATCATGAGCCAAACGTCGGCGAGGTGCGCATGCTTGGCCTCGTCGACGGAGTTGAGCCCGGGCCCCTCCATCGTGATCTGCAGCACACCGTCGCCGGCGTCGCTGAACGTCAGCGTGCCAAAGGCGTCGCGGTAGCGGTCGAGGTTCATCGGACGGCTCTCCTGTCGAGTCGGTGCGGCTGTCGGTGCGGCAAGCGGCAGTCGGTGCGGCTGTCGGCAGTCGGCAGTCGGCGTGGCAGTCGGCGCTTTCAGTAGGTGCGCAGGCCCATCGAGCGGGCGATGCCGTTGCGTTGGATCTGGCTGGTGCCGGCCGAGATCGTCGCCACGATCGACTCGCGCCACCGGAAGCTCATCACGCTCTCGGTCGCGAAGCCGTGCCCGGCCAGGATCTGCATCCCCAGACGGGCCGCCGCCACATAGGTCTCCGAGCACTTCAGCTTGGCCATGGCGCCCTCCCGGGAGCAGTCGCGGCCTTGCGAGAGCAACCACGCGGCCCGGTAGGCCAGGAGGCGAGCGGCATCGATCTCGGTCTGGAGGTCGGCGAGATCGTGGGCAATGGCCTGGAACGTACCGACCGGTCGGCCGAACTGCTCGCGCGCCTTCGAGTACGCGAGCGCCTCGTCGAACGTGGCCTGGGCGGCTCCGACGTAGCCGCCGCACATCAGCACCCGCTCGATCTCGAGCCCGGACAGCATCACCTGCCAGCCGCCGTTGCGCGGTCCGACGAGAGCATCCGAGGGCACGACCACGTCGCGGAGGAACACTTCGTAGGTTCCGAGGATGTGCCGGGCCAGCGTGGGGATGCGTCGCAGCTCGACCCCGTCCGACGTCGGGTCGATGAGCAGCAGGCTCAGGCCCTGGTGCTTGGGCGCATCGCGGTCGGTGCGCACGTAGGTCGCGATCGTGGTGGCCGGCACCCCCGCGCCCGTGCACCACATCTTCTGGCCGTTCACGAGGAAGCCGCCGTCGTGGGGGACGGCCGACGTGCGCAACGCGGCGGCATCAGACCCGGCGTCGGGTTCCGACATGCCGATCGCCAAGCGGGCCTTGCCGTTCATGATGTCGGTCAACATCCCCGACTGCTGCCCGGGGCTGCCCCATCGGGCGAGCAGCAACCCGCCGATCAGCGTTCCCGAGTAGCACATGGCCACGTCGAGGCTGGCCCGGCCCAGCTCCTCGGCGATGACGACCAGATCGACCACGTCGCCACCGCCGCCGCCGAGCGCCTCGGGAAACGGCATCCCGAACCATCCCAGCTCGGCCATGCCGCTGAACAGCTCGGGCGGTGTGGTGTGGGTGTCGTCCCAGTCCTTGGCCACCTCGGGGGGGCACACGCGCTCGACGAAGCTCCGCGCCGTGTCTCGCAACAGCATCTGCTCGTCGCTCAGGCCGAAGTCCACTCGCGATCCCCCTCGCGTACCCGTTGGCGGCTCCGGGCCGCGTTGCGACCACTCTGGTGACAGTGCAGCACAATCAGGCCCGGGATCGGGGAACGGCTGCGGCGGGAGGCACGGATGTCGTACGGGGCCCACGCCGCAGGAATCAGCGCCACTGCGGCGCGCGCCGATACCCGGTCGACCGGTTGGAGCAGCTGATGGACCCGCGCCACTCGCCCGCCGCCGAGGCCTTCCGATCGGAGGTGCGGGCCTTCCTCGCCGAGCACCTCCGATCGGCGTGGACGGGCGTCGGCGCGCTCGACGGTGACGAGCTCGAGCGCTTCGTCCGTACCGACGACCCGTCAGCCCCCAACTCCCCCAACTCCTCCAACTCTCCCGACTCCCTGAACTCCTGGCTGGGCGCCCGCTACAACGCGCAGGCCGGCACCATCCATGCCGGCACGGCTCACGTGCAACGCAACATCTTGGGCGAGCAGGTCTTGGGCCCCCCGAAGGAGCCGACCGTCCGATGAGCCCGCTCGCCACTCGACATCCGTTCCGGTTCGCCGTCTCGCTGCCGACCGACCTCTCCGACATTGCGGCATGGACCGACGCCGTGCGGCGCATCGAGGACATGGGATTCCACGCCGGCGTGGTAGCCGACCACTTCACCGACGGCTATGTCGCGGAGCCCATGGTGGCCTTGACCGCGGCGGCCATGGTCACGTCCGAGCTGCGGCTGGTCACGGGCGTTCTGGGCAACGACTATCGCCATCCCGTGTTGGTGCACCGGATGGCCGCGCTGCTCGACGTGCTCTCGGGCGGACGGTTCGTGCTCGGGCTCGGCGCCGGCTGGATGACCAGCGACTACGAAGCCGGAGGGATGGCACTCGACCCCCCGGGCGTGCGCATCGGCCGGCTGGCCGAGACGATCACGATCATCAAGGGGCTCTTCGGTTCCGAGCCGTTCAGCTTCGCTGGCGACCACTACCGCATCGACGGGCTCGACGGGCTCCCCAAGCCGGCCTCGACCCCTCGGCCGTTGCTGTTCCTCGGCGGTGGCAGCCCCCGCGTGCTGCGTCTCGCCGGACGCGAGGCCGACGTCGTGGGGATCAACGCCAGCCTCACCTCCGGGCACCTCGGCCGTCACGCCATGGTCGACCTCACGGCCGAACGTGTGGCCGAGAAGGTCGGCTGGGTACGCGACGCCGCCTCTGCAGCCGGCCGGAGCCCCGACGACATCGTGTTCGAGATGAACCACTGGCTGGTACGCGTGACCGACACCGACGCCGATGCCGATGCTCTGCTCGACCGCATGGCCCGCCGCTTCGAGGTCGATCCCGCGATGCTGGCCGCGTCGCCCGGCGTGCTCGTGGGCCCGCTGGGCCGCTGTGTCGACACGCTCGAGGCCCGACGCGAGGCCTTGGGTCTCAGTTGGCTCCAGCTCGACGCGGGCATGTACCCCAACGACCTGGAGGCCCTGGCTCCCCTCGTCGCCGCCCTCGCTGGCCGCTGACCCGAGCCCACCCCACGAAATTTGTGCAGAAAACGTCGCTGGGCGACGTTTTCTGCACAAATTTGGGGTGTTTTGAGGTGGGGCCGCACGGGTGGGGAGGGTCAGCCGGGGCCGAGCGCTCGCATCAGCTCGAGAGTCCGATCGGGGGGGGCCGAGCGCGAGCACGATCGGACGCACGCCCGACTCCGTGACCATGGCGGCGAGTCGCTGCCGACACTCGGCTGGCGAGCCGTGCACGATCAGGGCGTCGATCGCCTCGTCGGGGACGGCGGCGGTCGCTCCGGCCCAATCGCCCTTGGCAGCCAGCTCCCACATCGGCGCGAGCAGCTCGCCGCGACCCATCCGCACCTGGTGCCCGGCATAGGCCGGTGCCGGCAGGTACGCGCCGAGCAGGGGACGGGCGATCGCTCGAGCGGCCACCGGGTCGGGCTCGGCACAGACGTTCACGAACACGCTCACCCGCGACCGATCGTCGGGCAGTGGCATGCGGTCGAGATCGTCGGCGGCGCACCAGTTGAGCAAGACGCCGTCGGCCTCGTTCACAGCCAGGGCGAGCATCTGGGGGCCGGCTGCGGCAACGAGCAGCCTCGGCGGCACCGCAGGGCGGCTCGTCAGCCGGAAACCCTTGCTGACAAAGGTCTCGAAGGGTCCAGCGGCCTTCTCGCCGGCCAACACAGCCCTCAGGAATCGCAGCAGATCGCGGGTGCGAGCCACGGGACGGTCGAAGGGGATGCCGTTCCACGTCTCGACGAGCAGCGGGGATGACGCCCCGAGCGCGATCGTGACCTGGCCGGGGAAGCTGGAGGCCAGCGTGGCTGCGGTCATCGCCATGATGCTGGGCGCCCGGTGATAGATCGACAGCATCGTCGCCAGCCCGATGCCCGCCTCGGCCGAGCCGTCGACCACATCCGGCGAGGTTGGCGAGGTTGGCGAGGTTGGCGAGGTTGGCGAGGTTGGCGAGGTTGGCGAG